>NZ_JAUBRA010000078.1:0-7269 GCF_036701555.1 Microcoleus sp. Pol10D4 | reverse complement strand
AACTCCAACTTCAACAACTCCTACTCCGACTCCTACTCCGACACCACCAACAACGCCAACTCCGACACCACCAACAACTCCAACTCCGATACCACCAACAACTCCAACTCCGATACCACCAACAACTCCAACTCCAACACCAACACCTGCACCATTAGTATCTATCTTTTCACCCAAACCTAATGCCACAGACGGCGGTGAACCTACGGGACTGCCACAAAATCTTAGCGGGCCTGGATTTTACTTCTTCACAGACAATGCTGATACTGTTATACCGCCAGAAGCGATGGGCAAAGGAATCTTGGCCCTATCCGGCAATGACTCTTTAACAGGTACCAATAACGATGACACCATCAGTGGCAATCAAGGTGCTGATACACTTAACGGACTGGGTGGCAACGACATTTTGTTAGGCGGAAAAGGCTCTGATAGCATTGATGGCGGTGCGGGCAACGACTTCCTCAGCGGTAATAACGACAATGACAGCCTAATAGGAGGAGAGGGTAATGATGTTATACGGGGCGGCAAGGGAAATGATACTCTCAATGGCGGTGCGGGCAACGATATACTCATAGGCGATCGCGGCCAAGACATTCTCACAGGCGGTGATGGCAATGATGCTTTCTTCTTCGCCGTAGATGAAGATGCAACTCCGATTAATCAAACAGATGTGATTACGGACTTCCGCCCTGGAGATTCAATTGGTTTGATGGAAGGACTAACATTTTCTGCTCTCACTTTTGAGCGTGTGGATTTGCAGTTTGACGGCGCAACACCTGTGGCTTCTACGGCTATTAAAGTGGGTGATAATTATTTGGCTATAGTCTCTGGGGTAGCTCAAGATGCCCTGAATGCTAGCGTTTTCTTCAAAGCCTAGAGCGATCGCACGGGCAGGAGCAAGGCATCTATGCAATTGGGCTCGGCAGCTATTCCTGCGGCCCAATTGCTTGTTCTAAAAATAAGGCGCTCACTTCTATAACCTGCTTTTGCCTTATAAAATCATCAATTCCGTTGGCAGCTTGATTGCAGTATTCCTATTACCTGCAATCTGCTGTCATCTCACATTCTCAACGGCGCACCCTAGAATCACGAGAATATTTAGTTTTAAATTCACCTTTTTGGACTGTGCCGATCGCGCTGGCGATCGAGTTTAGCTAAAAATGCACCCGAAACATCCGCCACAATACTAATTATCCGATACAAAGCCACGGCACCCAGAATTATACCCGTAGAAAAGCGATCGGAAAGCAGGGCGATCGCCGTTGCTTCAAATACTCCCATTCCCCCCGGTGCACCAGGTACGACTAAACCGACAACAAACGCAAAACAAAAAGCACCGAACAAGTTGGGAATATTGCTAAATTCCACTGGAGTTAAAGCCGTTACAGTTAGCAAAAAACCGCAGCCCCGCAATCCGATAAAACATATTTGTCCGATTAACGGCACTAAAGGATAGCGTTTAATTGGCAAATTAATGTGGCGGCGGGGCTTGACATTCGATGTTTTTTTAGCTATATTTGAGGTAGACTCTGCACGAAAAATCAGTTCCTCGCCTGCAGCCTCCCCAGCCTGGGAATTTTCCCCATTATTCTTTGATAACTTCAACCGCTCTACAAAGAGAACGATCGGATTTAAAATGCGGGGATGAATCGCCGTTAAAATAGCAGCACAACCGACAATCCGCAAAAACCAATTGAATTTTTCAAAACAAATCAACCCAATCAAAACGCCCGCAGAAGCCATCAGCAGCGGTTCCAGCAACACGCTGAGAGTAGCAGCTTTCGGGAAAATGCCGGCTTTTTTGG
The DNA here is from genome assembly GCF_036701555.1 of Microcoleus sp. Pol10D4. Lineage (NCBI taxonomy): Bacteria > Bacillati > Cyanobacteriota > Cyanophyceae > Oscillatoriales > Microcoleaceae > Microcoleus > Microcoleus sp. Pol10D4. The sequence continues at coordinate 5,464 of NZ_JAUBRA010000078.1, read as the reverse complement.
CGTCCAATATTCTACCCCAAAAATGCCAAATATTTCCTGGCAAATACTTGGCAATATTAGTTTTGAGAAAAACTTGAATCGCCCAGGCCGCAGTTACAGGTTGGCGGAATTCCCGCAAAATCAACATCCACACCCAGCCGACAAAAATTAGAGAAAGTAAAGTGACGCCGAGGGCGATCGCCAGTAACGGAAAACTTTCGGCTCGAATTTGGATATTCGCGACTTCTCGCCAGTGAGTCAAAAACGCTTTGGCAATAAATAAAAACGTCCCGCCCAAAATCAAATAGCGCAAATAAGGCTTTAAATGCGACTTGGCGAGGTTGAAAAAATTTTGAATTCGATGCAAGTGTTGTTTTCCCATTTTCTGATCCCGATTTTGAATTTGGGATTAAGTTATACTGTTTTAGATTTTACATTTTAGAGGGGCTAAGGCGGAATTGTGGTTGATTTACACGGCATGATATGACGGAAGAAATTTGTTTAACCTAACCTATACAGGCCTCTACAGACTGTGCGTAATGCCCGCCTTACAGACTATTTAGGGCGTTCTTAACCACAAACTTAAATTTAAAATCTAAAATTTAGATCGATATACCTCACTAGGAGTACATTTCTATGCCCGGCCCGAGCCCTGACGGTCTTTCCTATCTTTTAGATGATAGCCCCAATAGTTTCGCCTTGACTCCGGGCTTTTTGACTCCTTATCCTAACGGATTTTTTGCCCTCGGCGGCAACGATTTTATTGTCGGTTCGTCGGATGCCGATCGCATCAGTGGCGATAATGGTAACGATCGCATTCTCGGCGGCAGCAATTCCGATACGCTGTTAGGGGGCGCAGACAACGATTTGCTTAACGGCGGTGTCAGCAGCGACATCCTGTTTGGCGATGCCGGCAGCGATACCTTGCAGGGAGGTAAGGGAGATGACGTGCTCAACGGTGACTCTGGCAGCGACGTTTTAGTGGGCGATGGGGGTAAAGATATGCTGACAGGGGGTTTGGGCCCAGATACCTTTGTCCTCCGCAGCGACTCCGCAGTCTCCGATCCGGCTGCTGCAGACGTGATTACTGACTTTAACAGTTTTGTGGATTCGATCGGACTGACTGACAATCTTACCGAAGGTGACTTGATTCTCGAAGAAATATCGATCGCCCCCGGTATTTCCAATACATTAATTAAAATTCGCCAATCCAATGCTATTTTAGGCTTGGTAGCCAACGCATCTCCACAAGACCTCGCCGATACATTCATCTCTGCAACTACCGTATTGGGCAACCAACTGGATCAAGCTCGCGATTTAGGCGTTTTGGGTGGCACTCAAACGATCGCAGACTCGGTTAGCAACGCCCGGCCAGACGGCCTTTACCGCTTTACTTTGCCTGCAACTAGCGACTTTAAATTAACTGTCAGCGGTTTGACGGCAGATGTTGACGTTGCTCTAATTAAAGATATTAACGGCGACAATTCTATTGACTTCACCGATATTATTGCTTCTTCTCAACAACCGAATTTATCGCCGGAAGCGATCGACATCGACGGTTTAGCCACAGGAACTTACTTTGTCCGAGTTTATCAATACCAAGGCAGTACAAATTTCTCCCTCAATCTGTCTGCAACTCCTGCAACTGTTTCTCCTAACAATCCGAGCAACTTGCAGGGTTTTGACTCTCGTTTTGGGTTCGGTTTGGTGAATGCAGCAGCGGCCGTTGCTAAAGCTCAAGGTACTGCAACTTTTCCTGATGTTCCCGACTTGGGTGGCGACGAGTGGGGCAGAGATTTAATTAAAGCTCCAGAGGTTTGGGCCCAGGGCTTGACTGGAGACGGAATTGTCGTGGCAGTTATCGATAGCGGAGTTGACTACAATCACCCGGATTTGACGGGGAATATTTGGAGCAATGCGGGGGAAACCGGCGTTGATGCGATCGGTCGCAATAAAGCTAGCAACGGAGTTGATGATGACAACAATGGCTTTGTTGACGATTTCCGAGGATGGGATTTTGTCAACAACGATAATGACCCGATGGATGATAACAGTCACGGCACTCATATATCGGGTTTAGTTGCTGCAAAAAAAGATGGGGTTGGGATTACGGGAACGGCTCCAACTGCGAAGATTATGCCTTTGAAAATACTCGATGAGGCGGGAGTAGGCAAAATTAGGGATGAAATTAATGCGATTAATTATGCGGTGGCAAATGGAGCCAAGGTGATTAATGTAAGTTTGGGCGGCCTCCAGTTGAACGATCAAGAATTGGATGCGATTCGAGCCGCTGAAGCTCAAGGCGTGATCGTGATTTCGGCGGCGGGAAATGATGCTCGCCCACAAGCAGATTATCCGGCTCGGTTTGCCAATGAGGTAGGAATTGCTGTCGGTGCTGTTACCCGAAATGGCTTGTTTGCGGATTATTCTAACCGGGCGGGCGCGGAGGTAATTAATTATTTTGTTGCTCCGGGCGGCGACGGTGGTAGGGCGGATTCTGCTGACGTTTATTCAACTGTGCCGCTTTCTCAACCGGGGATTCCCTATCGATATTTTTCCGGTACTTCAATGGCAGTGCCACAAGTATCCGGCGTGATAGCTTTAATGTTACAAGCTAATCCGAGTCTGACTCCTGCTGATATTAAGAGGATTCTTGCAGAAACTACGAATCGAGCGGTTTGAATTAATTGATAATTGGTAATTGGTAATTGGTAATTGGTAATAGGATTGACATACTGTTACCAAATTTCGTAGGGGCGGGTTTTACCAACAATATCGAATTTCTACTAACAATATACATAAACCCGCCCCCACACAACTAACAATTTACATCAACATTGATTTGTATTGAATGCGAAAAATGTACAAGGAGTTTACCGTGGGATAGGGGCGGGTTTTATAGATTGTTAATTAGCCTAAATATTGTTGGTGAACCCCCCCTACAAGCCCAATTAAAAATTGGCGGCGTAAGTTAAGTCAAATTGGCGGCACAGGGTGATGCAGCAGTAGCTTGGTCGATCGAATACTAATTCGTAATTCATCTGGCCGTCTATTTTGGTGATCGGCTGCTTTAAGGGGATGCCCTGAATGTCGTATTGGCGGCGTTCTAAGGCACTCCAGTCGATAATTTTGAAGTCGATTTGGTTCTGTAACTCACTTGCGATCAGATATAGGTGCATCTTGTCTTGAACTTTCCCAGTCAGGGGAACTTTTATTAACACTGACTGGGTGACGAGGGGTTTTTGGTCGTTGGGATGCTTCTGAGTGTGGCAGCTTTTGAATTCTATATCGTAAGGTTCTACCTTGAATTTCTCTCCATTGGCGATCGCAGATGAGTGCAAATCTTCCAGGCACTTTTCTAGGTGAGGAATCAGCCCTAAGTCTGGATCACACAGCAGTTTACGAATGTTAGAGGTTTCAGTGATTGTCATTTGAGATTTTTGATGTTATTTTTTTATTCTTAACTTTTAGCTTACCACGAAAAGCAAACCTATCGAACTCTCCTTGCGACATACTTCCCCAAATGCCATTTATGGGCAGTATGTCGCAGTGAATCAGACATTTGTTTTTGGGCAGCAAACCAGTGTTTTTTACCTTAAAGTTTTAGATTGTTTTTTGGTAATTTTCCATAGATTAAGATCGACATTAGTGTCAGCCGGATCTATTTGATAGTTTTGTTGCTCAATTGCCGATCGCAAAGTAGAGGAAGGTCTGTATAAAAACAAGTCACTGAAACCGCTGGGAATTTGCGGGGGTTGAGGTTTTTTCTTTGCCAATTCTCGATTTTTGTAGCAAGAAGTGTAACAGCGGGGTTCTATTAGCAGTTTGACTTTTGGTTCTAGGTAATAACTTAAAGGCATCATATATGCGATATTGGCATCGCTGATAATTAGGGGATTGCTGGCTTGATTGACAGTCCCAGCTACTTCCAAAGCACCCAACCAACCGCTGCCTTTATTCCACCAAATGTCTGCTTGAGAACTAACTCCACCGGATATAATACCTGCGGAAAAAACTGCAATTACAACTATTCTCCACAGTTTTTGCTGTTTGAAGTTCTCCAAATTCTTACTAATTTTCGTAGACAACAGGTAAGCCACTGCTAGCTGAATTCCCACATAACAAGGAACTAAATATCGCGGATTTGCCGATCGCCTTCCACCCTTGATTATATCAGGTACTGCTAAAAACAAAGCAGTTGTTGCAATTAATAACAATACAATCAACCACACTCGCTTTGGTGTTTGTCTGCATAGATAATAAAGGGCATAGCCAACTAAAGCTAGAATCATGATAGCAACTGGAATTAGCAAGGCTAGTTGTGTGGCGTTGGCAGTTCCATCAATGCCAATATCAAAAAATGCTATGCTGACGGAACCAACCCACCTGCTGACTAATCTTAAGTAATTTGTCTGTTCAGCCCATGCTGTTGTGCTTCTAACTTGATTGAAGTTTTCTACAGTATTTACCAGGGAAGGCATGAAGCCACTCAATGCGATTAAAGATGCTACATAATAGGAAATGAATGTTTTCACATCGCGCCAGTTGGCAATAACTGCGACGTAGATTGCGTGGGCTGCAGCGACGCAGACAAATAACAAGTGTGTGTACAATCCCAGTGTTGCTGTGCCTGCATAAAGCGCCCAGGAAAGAACGAGGGCGAGCGCATTTTGAGTTGACTCAGGGCGCATTGCTCGCAACAACGCTGCACTGGATAAAATAGTAGTTAATGTCCACAAACTGTACTGTCTTGCTTCTTGGGCAAATAGGATGTGGTAGGGAGAAATTGCGAAAATTGCGATCGCCATCCACGCTACTGCTGAAGATTCAAATAACTCCCAAGCCAGCCAATAAATTGCGGGAAATACTAGCAGGCTAATCACGGCGGCCAAACTTCTCATTGCTGCAACGGAACTGCCGAACCATTGCGCCCAATATCGCGCTAGTACATAATACAGAGGCGGGTGTTGGGGGTCTTCTGTTGCTAAAGAATTCAGGGTATCCCTTACAGTTTTTTCGGAATTTATCTGCTGATATTTTTGTAAATCCGCAGGCGAGGTTATTTTCTGGTACGAAATTTGTTTGATTATTTCGGCTTCGGTGTAGCCCGAAACTCTCAAAGAAGTATATGTTTCGTCGATCCAGTAAAATTTGCGATCGAGATTGGCGAAGCGAAATAAAATACCTATAATTAATACGGCGATAATTAAAAATCGCAGCCACTTGTCAAGTGAAGGGTTGTAAGAATTTAGTCGATCGCGATCTTTCGTAGATTCCATTTTATAACTAGCTAATCTAGCACAAATTTTTACTGTTACCCCACCCGTAAGGTGCGCGCTAGGCGCACCCTACTAACTTAACAGCCAGAAAAAGGACTTCAGTCCTCACTACAAACAAAGGATTGACGCTCTCAGGGCTAAAGCCACTGAGATTCTGCTGACAGATTGACTTTAGTTATTACCAAAGCCTAATTCTCGCTACGGTG
>NZ_JAUBRA010000077.1:0-29980 GCF_036701555.1 Microcoleus sp. Pol10D4 | reverse complement strand
GGATTTTAAAATCCCAAAAGCCTTTCGACCCCAATTATTTGACTGCTACCCCTTGACAGGTCAAGACAGTATCTACAGCATCAAAAACACTTGCACAACTTACGCTAGCAGACACGATATTAATGGTGTAGCACGTGCAACAAGCCTTCTACCACATGACCGATCGCACTTGGAGCAGATTCGCCAGTCGCAGCTTCGGCGGCGCAGTGGCCGGCGTGGAGTGCGTTTCCGACAGCCTGACTCCCTCCCTCCAGCGCATCGGCACCAAATTGACCGCGATATGTTTCTTTGACCATTTCAGCTTGAATTTTGCTGGTAGTTTCTTCGGGATTCGTTTCCCAATTGCGGATTGTTTGGACAATCTCGAAGCCAGCCCCAATTAACATTCCGAGGACGATCGCAGCAATAAAGTATCCCATAGCTTTCTTTATAGTTTGAGGTTTGCTGTATCTAATCTAGGGTGGCATTTGAAGGCAGACAGGATGAAAACCATTGCTATTGAGTGCGGATTTCCACCTGCTAGAACCGTCGTTATTTGGTAAATTGAGGACTAGAGTTTTCACTCAAACAATGGCAACATGGCATAACTTACCCTTCCAAAGCGGCCAAAAGACACAGCAATAAAGCCTCCGTCCACTCGACTACAGCACCGTAAGTATCGCCCGTGTGGCCGCCCAAACGGTGGTTAAACCAGGCTCCGGCAAAAATTCCGATCGCACTTCCCCCCAAAGCCATCCCCACCGCCAACAGCCACCGATCGCCCTCCAAGACAACTTGCACCACGCTCAAACTCAGCAGCAACAGCACTCCGGGGATAAAATCAAAAGGAGAATAAATCGATTCTTTGTGAAAAGCTCCCTTACCCTCGGCCCGGAGATAGGGATAGCGGGCGATCGCCACCAGTTGGGCCCACCTCCCCCAACCCGCGACACCCATCAAAGCCAGCCAGCGATAGTTATTCAAGTCCGAGAGAGCGGCTGTTTTCAGCAGCACGATCGCGATCGCAGCCATCGCCCCAAAGGCTCCTGTAACGCTGTCCCGCATGACTTCCAGCCGACGCACGGGGTCGGGTACAGCCAGCCCGTCCGCCGCGTCCATTGCCCCGTCTAAGTGCAGCCCGCCAGTCACGGCGATGCCCAAGACTACCACCAAGGCCGATCGAGTCAGAGCAGGCATTCCCAACAACTGCAACCCAACATCCGCCAGTCCCACCATCCCCCCAATCAAAAGCCCGATCGCCGGTGCCAAGCGGGCAATGCCCCGAAACTCCAAAGTCCAAGACACCGGTACCGGCAAACAAGTATAAAAAGCGACTGCGGCTGCGATGGCAGCGCCTTGATTCCGGAAAAAGTCGATCGTAGAGCGAACCCATTTATCATGCACCATAAGATAGAAAATTTTTCATCTGGTATGCAGTTGTCAATCGATTAGTGTGTGCCAGAATTGGACTGTAACACCCTAGTTTTTTGGATCGAGCATTCCTCCTGTCGCCCGCTCTTTTCCCCGGAAAACCTCTGTCGGCAGCGATCCCAAAGCTCCCTATCTAAAAAGACTAAACTCAAGATCCGCGTTTCCCGTACCAAGAATTCTAGCTAACTCCCTGATTTTCAAGACGGGAAAATACTACAACAGAGGCTTTTACTCCATGAGTCACGATCAATTGAATAACAGGGTAGTTGCTCCTTGCATAATCGATACAGGGATTGTCGTCAACAAACGCGATATCAAAAGATTGCTGTTTGATTTAGGACGTGTCCGCTACCTTCACATACAAGATGGCCAGATTTATAGCGAAGGGGAAGGTTATGTACTCGAAGTCTTCGCCAACCCCCACCGTTCTACCCTGATTGCCAACCATGCGCTTTATTTGAACGTGTATAGTTTTGATTACTTGGAACTGAAACAGTCTCCTGAAGATGGTGCTTATTTTGACTTGGTTCAAGACGGACGGCTGTTGCGGTTAATTCCCCTCTCCAATCCTTTGCAAGAGCAATTCGCCCGGAATTTAAATGCTGCGGCTTTGGATGCGGTTGTCGATCAGGTACTCTCCGGCAACTGGGATCTGCAATTGGATGATGATGATTCCCCCTTTTAATTGTCAGTCAGTCGATTTTAGATTTTAGATTTTAGATTTTAGATTTACTGGCAGCATTGAATCTGGGAGTTAGAACTAAGGTCTAAAATTTTTTGCCCTCCACGACGATTGTCGGAAACTTGTCTCCGTTTTTGGGCGGGGTCATGGTTTTTTTTGTCGCGATGTCAACAACAATAGATTAAATAACACGGACGGCCGAGTAGCGGTTAACGATCATCGGGGACTAATGACTGAGGACAAGGCGAAATTTTCTTTTAAATGTCAGGCTAATTGCAGCCATACCCAAGCCCGTGCAGGGGTTTTTGCCACTCCCCACGGTGTGGTGGAAACGCCTAAATTTATGCCAGTGGGGACGCTAGCTAATGTCAAAACTTTGACCCCGGCACATCTTGAGGCGGCGGGTTCTCAAATGGTTTTGGCAAATACTTATCACTTGCACTTGCAGCCGGGGGAAGCAATTGTCGCAGGCGCGGGCGGATTGCATAAATTTATGGCTTGGCCGGGCCCAATGCTGACGGATTCGGGTGGCTTTCAGGTGTTTAGCTTGAGCCAAATGCGGACTATTTCTGAGAATGGGGTGACTTTTCGCTCTCCCCGCGATGGCCGCATGATTAATTTGACACCGGAACGATCGATCGAAATTCAGAATGAGTTGGGTGCTGATGTGATTATGGCATTTGACGAGTGTCCCCCTTACCCCGCTACGCGGGAGGAGGTAGAGGCTGCCACAAATCGCACTTACCGCTGGCTGCAACGCTGCATGCAAGCTCACTCGCGCCCGGATCAAGCTTTGTTTGGGATCGTCCAGGGGGGCGTTTTCCCCGATTTGCGATCGCGCGCGGCGAACCAGTTGGTAGATTTGGATTTACCAGGCTACGCCATCGGCGGCGTTAGTGTCGGGGAATCGGGGGATTTGATCGCAGAGATTGTGAAGGTGACAGCGCCTCTGTTGCCGGCAAATAAACCGCGTTATTTGATGGGGATTGGGACTTATCGGGAAATGGCGCTGGCGGTGGCGAGTGGCGTAGATATGTTTGACTGCGTGATACCGACTCGGCTGGCCCGCCACGGGACGGCTTTTGTGGGTGGGGAACGCTGGAGTTTGAAAAATGCTCGGTTCCGGGAGGATTTTGCTCCGCTGGATGAGTCTTGCCCTTGTTATACCTGCCAAAAATTCAGTCGGGCTTATTTGGCTCATTTGGCGCGGGCTAACGAAGTGCTGGGGTATACTTTGCTGGCGCTTCACAATGTGACGGAGTTGATTCGCTTTACTGGGAGGATGCGGGAGGCGATTTTGGCCGATCGATTTACTGAAGAGTTTGCCTACTGGCTTGCACCGAGAGTCGATCAATCATGATTGCCTTGGGTGAAGATATGCGACAATTATGAAAATTCTGTTGGATAGGTAGGTTGATTCATGGAAGCTGCATTACTTTTAGCAAAACTGCCCGAAGCTTATTCGATTTTTGAGCCTTTGGTTAATGTTTTGCCGGTCATTCCCGTATTTTTCTTGCTGCTGGCTTTTGTTTGGCAGGCGGCTGTCGGATTTAGATAAGTTTGATTTCATTAAAAGCAGGGGCAATTTTTGAATTGCCCCTGCTTTTAGGTATTAAGTTTTGTCTCGTTCTTCTTTCTGCCTTCAGCTACCGCCGATCGCACTTTTGAATGCCGGTCTTTCTGAGATCCGCTTGATGTAATCTACAACAGCCGGATAAGCACTGAGGTCTAGTTTTAGCATCATCGGAATGTAAGCCAACATTGACCCGACTGCTGCGTCGGCTACGCCAAATTCATCACCCATTAAAAATGGCTGTTTCTCGAAAATTTCATTTAACGGTTTTAACAACTGGGGAGTTTCGCGATCGCGAGTTCCTTCTGTAAATATTCCCGGCCCCAGGGTGGCGTTAGCAAACGTGACCCACTGCACGATTTGAGCTTGCTGCTCCAAAGTGTCTGGCATCTTACCATATTTTTGAGCTAAATACAGCAGAATTGCGCCGGATTCCCAAAGTTTAAAATCTCCGTCAACAATTGCCGGTACTTTGCCGATCGGGTTAATTTCGAGATACTCTGGCTGCAAGTGTGCCCCTGCTTGCATATCCAGCATGATGAATTCGTAAGGAACCGCTATTTCTTCTAGATACCACTTGACAATTGAGGCCCTGCTGCGGGCTCCGCCGTAAAGTTTCAGCACGAAATTTTTATCCTTTAACGCAACATTGCTGTTATAGCATTTTTTGGGAATTGGGAATTGGGAATTGGGAATTGGGAATTGGGAATTGGAGTCACCAGAGACTCTGATGTCAATGTTCGACTAATGACTACTGACTAATAATTAATGACCGATAACTAATGGCAGTTCTGTCAAGTGCATAAACAAGATTCTGCTGCCAATAAAAATCAAAATTGCTCCGCCCAATATCTCAATTTTATTTGCAAACAAGTTGCCGCACTTGTGACCGATAAACACGCCTGCAAAGGCTAAAAAGAAAGTAATAAATCCGATCGCAGTAACCGCAGGAGCAATAGAATCTTTCAGAACAGCAAATCCGATGCCAACTGCGAGGGCATCGATACTCGTCGCCACCGACAGCGTTATCAAAGTCCCCGTATCTAAGGGATTGAACTTTTTCTCGCATTCTTCGCTTTGCAGCGATTCATAAATCATTCTCCCGCCAATGAAACTCAACAGCCCAAAAGCTATCCAATGGTCGATCGGTGTTATCAAAAAACTAAAACTAAGACCTATCAACCATCCTATGACGGGCATTAAAGCTTGAAACACTCCGAAAAATAAGGCAATTTTTAAAGCTTTATTGACCTTCATGTGTTTGATAGCTAAACCGCTAGAAACAGCAACCGCAAAAGCATCTGCTGCTAGTCCCAAGGAAAGTAATATGGTACTGGCTGTATCCATTTTTGTAAGGTGTTAGGTGTTATAAATTAAAGTGTTACTTTTGACTGTTTTAGTTTACACTAAATTTTGATAAAATTGCGTTTTTATCATAATCTATTCATTTTTGACTCACATTTATTTCACAATTGGCAAGGGTTGAAAAAATCAGCGCTTAGCTGTATTCTGTAAAAGATTATTTATCAAGTAGCAGAATTGACTATGCCGCAATCTAGACCGTACCAGCCATTGCTGCTCAGGTTACTGCATGGAGTTAACGCTGCGATCGCCCTTTTAGCAATTTTGAGCGCATTTCTGGTTTACAACACCTACGATGGGCGGTTTGGCAAAGTCCCCGTGCCTCAGATTGCAGATATTATCGGGATTCACGGCACTTTTGGCAAGATGTTGCTGTTAGGAATAATGCCAACTTTTGCATTGTACAGTTTTCACGCAGGTCAAAAACGCTTGGTGCAGCCGGATTCTTTTGGGAGACTAACGCAGTTGGGAAAACAGATTTGGTGGTACAGTTTGCACCGGATTGTGAATACGTTGATGTTGCTGGCACTGACTTGGGCGATCGCTTCTGGCAGTATGGTTAAGGAAGAATGGCTGCCGGCTGGGGAATTGACGCAGGTTTGGTATTATTTACACGCTTCTGCTTGGGTGGTATTGGTATTTTGTCTGGCAATGCACTTGTTGATGAGTGCGAAGGTGGGGGGTTTGCCGCTAATTTTGTCGATGTTTGATGCCGCATATCGCCCGGAAGATTCGCCGGCTGCTTGGTGGAAGAAAATTCGCTCTTTGGTCGATCGCTCTTAATGTGAAAATGCTTTATTTGAAAATGAACAGAAATATTTTATTAATTGTTGCGGAAGTCTTGGTAATGGGAGGCTGGTTGTTTGCTGTGGTTGCACCTTTATTATTTCCCTAATCCTATCATAGCAACTTGGGTTAACAAATGATTATTAGGTTTGTAGTGAGGACTTCATTCTTCCGTTTTATGAAAACTAAAGTCTTGACTACGAAGCCAAATTAAGCTTTTCGCGCAGCTTGCTAGCAAGATTTGCGGCGGGTTTTACTGGCGGCAAGATGCGATATCAAACGATCGGCAATTTTACCCTAAACTCAGCACCGCCCGCTGTTTTAGATTTAATTTGAGATTGCACTGGAGATTCAACTGTAAGGCTGCCGCCGTGCAATTCTACAATAATTTTAGAGCACACAGACAGATCCAACCCTGTAAAATTTTTAAATGATTTAGTATGGCAAGAATGACCAAATATTTTCTGTTGAATTTCCTGCGAAATTATTGAACCATTGTGAACTATGGATACAACAATAAATCTGCCTGTATATTCCTCTATAATATCGGTTTCAATTGTAATAATTTGAGCGGAATTTTCAATACTTTTAACTGCATCTATAGCATTGATGATGAGACTCGCGAATACCTGGCTCAGTTGACCGGGATAACACAAAATTGGCGGCAGGTTGTTGTACTCCTTGACTACTAATATTTTTTGCTCCAGTCTGTGAGCCAGCAACAGCAAAATATTGTCGATGCTCTCATTAACATTGGCGGGTTCTTTGTTGGCTTCGTCAGGAAGTGAAAATTTTCGCAAAGCCAGGACTATCTGGCGAATGCCATCTGCTCCTATTTTCAAAAGGTTGAGAATTTGCGGCAATTCTTCGCTGATAAAATCTAGGTCGCAGGCCTCTATTTCTTTGGCAATTCGCGGCACAGGTTCGGGATATTGTTCGCGATAGAGGCGAATTATATTGAGTAAATCTTTGATATAATCGTTAACGTGAATCAGGCGGCCGTAAATAAAGTTAATCGGGTTATTAATTTCCTGGGCAACTTCGGCGGTTAGTTGACCGATAATTGTCATTTTTTCGCTTTGTACTAAATGTTCTTCGGTGATTCTGAGTTTGGCTAATACTTCTTCCAAAAGTTTGAGTTCTTCTTGAATTTGCCCGTGAAGTTGAGATTGGGAAATTGCGATCGCCAGCGAGTCGGCAATTGCTTCCAAAACTTCCACCTCGTCGGGATTCGCAAACCGCCGATTTGCACAGGCGAACAGATATCCAAGCCGATGATTCTGAGTTAGTACGGGTACTGCTGCGTAGTGACTATTTGTGAGTTCGATATGGGCGTGTTCATCAGACGCTGTGGCATCAGGAGGGGCCGTTTTATGTAGCAGTATCGTTTCGCAGCGGTGAAGCCGTGCAGCTAAATCTCCAGAAGGCCCTCCTGGAACACCAAAGATTCCCAAGCGCGTCGGCAAACCTTCCCGGCAATATTCCCAGCCAAATTCTAAAGTATCTTGTCGGGGATCGTACCATGCGAAAATTGCTCGATCGAGCTGCAGCACAGTACCGAGTTCGTCTACTGTAGTTTGGAGGATGCGATCGAGCTGCAAGCAAGCGCGAATGCGGCCAGTCAAGCGGTGGAGAAGGGCTTCTGTGCGACTGCGAATGCAATGTATGGCAAACAGCTTGAGCCCCACAATTGTTGCGAAAATTGCTGCGGCGGCAAGTAAGCCGGCGGCTACTGCTAGTATCTTGAAAGGAAGGAGTTCTTTTTCGAGATTGTCGCGGGGAATTACGAGGGCGATCGACCATTCAGCTTGTTCTAAAGGAATATAAGCAACATAAACTCTGGCGTCGTTGATTTGAGTCAGCACAATGCCCGTTTTTTGATAAACCATCTCCCGGGCTACATTTGCCAAATTAGTATCTGCGGACTCTAAAAGACTGGGAGCCGATTTGTCGATATTTCCGATTAATCGAGCGTCGGGATGCACAATCGGCACTCCTTGAGAATTGAGAACAAAAGCGTAAGTTCCTGCCCCATATTCCAGCTTTCCTACTACTTCGGCAATTCGATCCATGCTAATGACGCCGTTCATTACTCCGATCGGCTTTTCGGTTGTTTTATCAATAGAATTTACCGAATTTGACCACACCGGAGCTGAAATGGGAACAATACTTTGTCCTTTGAGCGTGCGAGAACTGGTAGGATCTGAAACATAGACTTCCCCAGCCATTGCCTTTTTGAAGTGTTGGCGGTCGCTAACATTAATCAACGCTCTGCCCACTTTTGTGGTGAAATAAGAACCGTCGGGAGCAATTAATGCGAAGTGCAGGAATTCTTGCAGTCGATTTACTTCCGATTTTAAATAAGGCTCTGCCACTGACCAATTCATCGAACGAACCGGAGGAGTGTGGGCGAGAATTTCGATCTCAGCCTTTCTAGTGCCGAGCCAGCGATCGATCTTGTTTGCCCGATCCCTAACTTCTAACAAAGCATTTCGCTCTAAATTTGTGATAATCAAGCGGCGAACACTTTGATAGCTGATACAACCAGTGATGCTAGTTGCCAGAATTGTTACCCCCAAAATTAAGAGCGCAGTTTGGTACCCAAGATGGTATTCGCCCTTTAATCCCGCTGGCAATAGTCGAGTTAATTTCCACCACTTTACTCTCGCAAAGCTTCGCATGGTTTGACCAATTTGTGAGATTGAAATCCTTAGCTCACCTACGATCTACTTGCCCGCCTGCCAGTAGTCTTAAACTACTAGCATTCAATAATTGCGGGGATTTTTTAATTTTTCCCCCCCGAGCAGTTCCTATCATTTCCGGTTCCACCGGAATGATATAAAGGACACGGCAGTGCCGTTTCCCTACCCAGATTAATTGTAGGAACACGGCACTGCCGTGTCCTAGCGGTGGGTAATATTAATTCCGATGCTGCCCGATTGGATATCACTTTGTTAAACAGGAATAATATCATACCACATTTTTGACAACTTAAAAAAGGTTATCAACTACTTAATTTTTGTTTACAGTCGTTAATAATTTATATTATTTAGGTGATGTGAGCAGTAGAAATTTTAGGTTGAGATTTTTGGTGTGTGTCTTAATCAATAGTCCAGACTGTTTTTAGTTAGTAGTCTGAAAACCTTGATTTTCGGTTGGTATTTCGAGCACGCGATCGCCTTGAAACTCTTATTCTACAGTTGGCAATCAAAAAATATCCGCAGTATTGCTTAATAACGGAATATTAAAAGTTTTTTGTTAATTATTATTAATGAACGAAAAACTTGTTAAATCTTTAATTTACATCTCAACAATCCAAACTATTTTCGGTGCATTCGCTGGCTGAGGCACTGTTAAATTGCCCCAGTTGCGCGATTTGTTTAAAGAACCTTGTGAGTGTGTTCGTGCTGTTTCACATTGTCTTCAGTGCGAATGATGCGCTCGGAGTTGAGCACCCTTTTGCGTTCTAAGGAATAAGTAAAGTCGTTGCGAACTGTTCCCAAGGGAATGTGAAGTTGAGCTTGGGGGCGGATTTTGTAAGTGCGGGCAGCGGCGATCGCCCGAAAGCCAAATTCTTCGCTAAACTGAGATGATGTCGGGAATTCTGGCAACATTTTGGGTGTTTCGCCGTCGAGCACTGCTCCCAAAGTCGTCCCGCAAATCATTAAATAAGATGTGGGAATTCCCTTCAAAATTGCTTCTAAAGCTGCTGAGGGAATAGCTTCGATTACTTGCACTTCAAAAACTTCGCCTTCTTCTTTGATGAAGCAGGTAGCTACACCGACTGCTATGTAGTCGTCGGTGCAGAGATCAGGAGCGTTGGGATAAACTGTTGCAGTCGTCATAAGAAAAGCTTGGTAGTGTGGAAACCGGGAACGAGAAATTATATCATTTCCGGTTACACCGGAATGATGTTGACTGTTGACTGTTGACTGTTGACTGTTGACTGTTGACTGTTCACTGTCAACCGTCAACTCGAATTTACTATTCCGATGCTAACGGATTTGATATTAAGCGATTTTAGATTTATTCCACGGTTTTTTTCGGGGATTTTATGTGAAAAATCTCAAACCGGCTGTTCTAAACCTAAAATTTTTTGGTTAAGCTCCAAGGAGCCGATCGCACGAGTGTGTCGATCGTACCACATCAAGGTAGATGCCGGATGATTCGGCAAGGATTCCCCGCCGCCACGACGTTTGCGGGAATATCTTTGACAACAACACTGCCTGCGCCGATCGTGCTATTGTCGCCAATAGTGACTCCTGGACAAATAATACTGCCGCCACCAATCCAAACATTATGGCCAATATTAATTTCAGCGGCGAGTTCTAGGCCAGAAAGCCTGATTTCCGGGTCTGTGGGGTGAAGAGCGGTGTAAATTTGTACGTTGGGCCCACACAGCAAATTCTCCCCAATGTTAACTCGATTGCAGTCGAGAATCACGCAGCCAAAATTCATGTACAATCCGTTTCCCGCATAAATATTGCTGCCGTAGTCGCAGTAGAAAGGTGGCTCGATTTCAACTTTTGGGCCAACTGCACCGAACCATTCGGCGAGAATTTCTAACCGTTTGTCTGGTTCGTCTTCGCGGGTAGAATTGTAGGTTCTGGCGATGCGGCGGGCTCGCTGGCGATCCAAAATTAATTGCTCATCAGCAGCTAAATACAATTCACCGGCGAGCATTTTTTGTTTTTCGGTTTTTTCCACAGTTTTTTCCAAGTTAAGAATTGGCGGTTGAAACCGCTACTTCACCAACGAACTTCCTCTCTAAGAGACTGAAGGATAATGTAGGGTGCGTAAGGGCGCACCTTACCGCTATAATTAGCGCGTCAGCTCATTTTTTGATGTTGTAGCATACATTTAGGGTTCAGGTTTTGACTGCAAACAAACAGCTAAATCCAGATTGGCTAATTTCTCAAAAGCTTGATTGATCGATCCTTTTCCCCGCAAAAAACCAGTATTTGCACCGGGACAAATATACTGTAAGGTTTCCGGCGAAAATCGATCGATAATTGACTTCACGCTGTTAATTTGCCTAGGCCAGTGAAAAGTTTTTGCCGTCAACAGCGGTACTGGGGCGGCTTCTCGGTTGGGGAGCAAGTGCCTACCCGAAAACAGCACTCCACCGCTGCCACTATGATAAAGGCAAGAGGAACCAGGAGAATGGCCAGGAGTCCAAAATGCTTTGATTCGATCGCTCACAACAAATTCTCGCTCAAAAACCGTCACCTTCAAACCCGGCAGTAAATAAGCTTCCTGCTCTTGAATCAGGATCTCGCACCCCGTGGCTTCCTGAATCTCCCGCGCCTTGGCGATAGCGCCACGGTGGGTGAGAAACAGCAGTCGCACGCCGCCGTGTTCCCGCAAAAATGTTTGGTTAATCTCATCCCAAGCGGGACAATCCACCAGGATGTTAGTTTGGTTTTCTACAATGAAATAGGCTGTTGCACCCAGGGTATCCCGGTTGGGCGGGAAAGCAAGGATATTGTCGAGTACGGGTCTGGGTTGTTTGGAGACTGAAGTCTGTTGTTTCAAGGAAGTATTTCAGAAGGGAATGGGATAAATATTATGTTCTTTTTACTATGGTTGTTCGTATTGGGGCTGATATCGTACTACTTGTTGCAGAACGGCACCAGTCGCATCACCCGAACTCCGATATGGCTGCTGTGGCTGGTAATGATGGCACCGGCGCTGATTTGGGGTGGTTGGATTTTAGTTTACGGCACGAGCAAAACTGTACCGCCGGAGTTGGTAATTATACCTTTTCTGGTTTGCCCTTTTTTGTATTGGTTTTTGGTACAGTTGGGGCGCAAGAAAATTACCGCCGAAACTGCTGAGCAGTTAGCAGACTCTGCGACTGAACCTGCAAAGCCAAAACCGCCCGTGCGCCCGATCAATCAAGAAGAAGAAGCGAGTTTGCGCGATTGTTTTCCTTGGTCAATTTACTTTTTGCGAGATTTGGAATTTCGGCCGCAGGCTGTAATTTGTCGCGGACAGTTGCGGACGAACCCGGAGGAGGCTTATCAGGCAATTCGGGAGAATGTGGAGAGGCTTTTTGGCGATCGCTTTTTAGTAGTATTTCAAAACAGCTTGAGCGGTCAACCTTTTTTTGCTATAGTTCCCAATCCCAGCCACCAATCAGGAGAAACTCCTGTCAAAACCGAATCTGTAACCCGGCCATTTTTCGCATTAGCTTTGCTGCTGATTACGGTGTTTACGACTACGCTTGTCGGGACGCGACTTGCCGGAGTTACTGAACAAGCTTTGCAGTCCAACCCATCAATGTTGCTGCAGGGTTTGGCTTACTCGCTAGCTCTAATTACAATTTTAGCCATTCACGAATCCGGCCACTATTTAGCTGCCCAATTCTACAAAATTCGCACGACTTTGCCTTATTTTATCCCGATTCCTTTTTTCTTAGGAACTTTTGGAGCTTTCATTCAAATACGGAGTCCAATTCCCAACCGCCGAGCTTTATTTGATGTTAGCATTGCCGGCCCCCTGGCGGGTTTAGTGGCGACAGTGCCATTATTAATTTGGGGTTTGAATCATTCGACTATTGTACCGCTGTCTGACAAGTCGGGAATGTTAAATTTTGACTCTTTCAAACCCAGTTTTTCGCTGCTGATGACTTTGTTGAGCAAGTTAACCTTGGGTGGCGCTTTGAATGCGGAAACTGCGATCGATTTGCATCCGGTAGCGGTGGCGGGTTATTTGGGTTTGATCGTGACGGCGTTTAATTTGATGCCGGTAGGACAACTCGACGGCGGGCACATTGTACACGCGATGTTCGGCCAGCGAGCGAGTATGGCGATCGGGCAAGTTGCTAGACTTTGTATGCTGCTGCTTTCTTTTTTGGAACAGGGTTTACTGCTGTGGGCGATCATTTTGTTTTTCACGCCACTAAACGACGAACCGGCGTTGAATGATGTCAGTGAATTGGATAATCGGCGGGATTTTTTGGGGTTGTTGGCGATCGGGCTTTTGTTAATGATTTTGTTGCCCGCGCCTAGGGTACTGCTTGAGTGGTTAAATGTTTAGAAGGAAGTTCGGCAACGGATTCGCTCGACGGATTTAACGGATTTAACTAACGGATCGATGTCGAAGTCCCAGGGAATAGAGAGGAAGGAAGAAAAGAGAGGTTGACAAAATTCTGCAAGAGTTGCTATACAAGCGAGTTTAGCATTTCTCAACTCGCTTTCTATCTCGAAGTAATCTTTATTTTCACCGACTGATTAGAGAAATATGTCTTACAAATCCTTTACTTTCCAACAATTAGAAGAGCGATTTGGATTGGAGCTATCACTCAGTCCTATTTTGAGTGCCAAGGTTGTTCCTGTAGAACCCTCCGAATGGCTTTGGAGAGCAATGGAAATTAGTTCTAACACTGCTGTTACAACTGCAAAAGAACGTTCGGAACGGATTATTTCTCCTATTCTGTTAGAATTTAGAGAAAGGAACAACAGACAATTTTCTCTTTTTTCGGGTTGGTCATTTGATGTAGATGCTGAGCTGGGATTGAATGGGGAATGCGACTTTCTAATGTCTTCTGTTCCGTTTGATTTTGAAATTAAAGTTCCGGTTTTTGCATTGAGAGAAACGAAAGTCGGAGAAATAGAATCTTGTCTGCCACAGTGTGCAGCACAAATGGTAGCTGCTCAGCTATTCAACGAACGCGAACACCATTCCATACCTGCAATATATGGCTGCGTAACTACTGGCGTTGTCTGGCGGTTTCTTAAATTAGAAAGAAATAATTTAATTATTGATGTTGATGTTTATTGTCTCGATAATGTTCCTATGATTCTAGGTGTTTTGCAAACAATTGTTAATTTATACCAATAAGTTGACGAATCTAATAAAATAGGTTTATAGGAAAATTGCGTTGTTATTACAAACTTAATAATATTTTTTTAGGCGACGCGAGAGCGAAAAAGTCTGAGCGCAAATTAAATAATCTAGCTGTACAAATGATCGCAATTACTCCCGAACAAATAGCGCTAATTCCGATCTATCGCGAGAAGTGGCGACAAATTGGACTTTCGATAAAACCAGTCGATCGCCCGCAAGCGACAGCGGCCATCAGCACCGCCTACAACATCATCGGCTGTTCTGAACCCGAAATTATTTTCTGTGATAGCCCTTACATAGCTTTGCAAGCAATTGAACCGCTAAGGATACGCGATTCTGGTCTGGGAACGGCCAGCGAAATCAGAAACAAAATTCATAATGAATTGTACGATATATTAAGAAGTCAACTCGGCAGGAAATTAGAAAATAAGATTTACAGCCAACTCTATAATCCGCTGTACGCTCAACTGATGAATCAACTGCACCTTCATGTTAAAGACGAAGTTTACGTCAAATTAGCAAGGAAGTTGGGCGGGAGATTTCAGAGATTCCTGATCGATCAGGCTTATCATAATAACAGCATAGTTTCCGAACTGTCAGCCTGTCACGGAAGTTGGGTGAATTTTTGTATTGGCGTGTTAAATTTGGAGTACGATCGCCCTTTATACTCAGCCTTTAAATCTTTAGTGGAAAACTGCGGCTGGATTTACCCGTTTGAGAAAATGTGCTTTGTGTGCGATCGCCCGATCCAAGTTCATTTTGATAGCGAATATTTGCTCCACGCCGAATGTCAAGCAGCGGTTGAATTTGCTGACAAGTTCAGTGTATACTCTTATCGCGGCGTGCGACTGCCGGAAATAATCGGTCAAGTTCTGCCGCAGTCTTGGCAAGCTTCATGGCTATTAAC
Source organism: Microcoleus sp. Pol10D4 (assembly GCF_036701555.1). Lineage (NCBI taxonomy): Bacteria > Bacillati > Cyanobacteriota > Cyanophyceae > Oscillatoriales > Microcoleaceae > Microcoleus > Microcoleus sp. Pol10D4. Next base: position 15,409 of record NZ_JAUBRA010000077.1, on the reverse strand, counting down.
AGAACAAAATGCCGAAGTGCGGCGAGTTTTGATTCAGGCGATCGGCTATCCGAGAATTTGTCAAGAATTGCAAGCCACTGAATTGGATACTTGGCAAGAATATACTTTGTTGAAAATTGAGAATAATATTGACATAGAGCCAATTTATTTGTTAAAGATGACTTGTCCGAGTACGGGACACCTTCATGCTTTACGAGTGCCGCCAAAAGTGCAATCGGCTAAAGAAGCGATTAGCTGGGTAAATTGGGGAATAGATCCCGAAGAATTTCAAGTGCAGACTTGAGGCGAAAGTTGAGAGTTTTGAGTACGCCAGTTGACAGTTCAAGAATTACAGCGCCCCCAAAGCAGCATTCTCCATCAGTCCAGAACAATTAAAAAATGTAGATTTACAGCCCGCACTTGGTACTATGTACTCTGGCAGCTAAAACCCACAACTTCAAATCGACATGAGCCAGCATTCAGACCGCATTGCCCCTCACGGCGGCATCCTGGTCAACCGCATTGCCACACTAGACCAAAGACAAGAATTTTTCGACAAAGCAGAAGTCTTGCCGCGAGTCCAGCTTTCGGATCGATCGATCTCCGACCTGCAAATGATCGCCATCGGCGCCCTGAGTCCCCTCAAAGGGTTCATGAACGAAGCTGATTATCGATCGGTCGTTAAACAAATGCGCCTCTCCAACGGTCTTCCTTGGTCGGTTCCCATCACCCTCTCGGTAACAGAAGAAGTCGCCGCCCCCCTGAAAGCAGGAACTTTAGTGCGCCTCGACTCGCCGGCGGGCGAATTTGTCGGGCTCTTGGAACTTGCAGAAAAATATCACTACAGTAAAGAAGAAGAAGCCGTCAACGTCTACCGCACCGACGATCTCAAACATCCGGGTGTCCAGGTAGTAGACAAATCCGGGCCCGTTAACCTCGCAGGCGACATTTGGCTGCTGGAACGCGAACCAGATCCCCGTTTCCCCCAATACCAAATTGACCCGGCGAAATCGAGAACGCTGTTCACAGAAAAAGGATGGAAAACCATAGTCGGTTTCCAAACCCGAAACCCCATCCACCGGGCCCACGAATACATCCAAAAATGCGCCTTAGAAACAGTAGACGGCTTGTTCCTGCACCCGCTAGTGGGGACGACAAAAGAAGACGACATCCCGGCTGATGTGCGGATGCGCTGCTACGAAATTCTGCTAGAAAAATACTATCCAAAAGATCGCGTAATTTTGGCAATTAATCCGGCGGCGATGCGCTACGCCGGGCCGCGAGAAGCAATTTTTCATGCTTTAATCCGCAAAAACTACGGCTGCACTCACTTTATCGTGGGGCGCGATCACGCTGGAGTTGGCGATTATTACGGCACTTACGATGCCCAATATATTTTTGACGAATTTGAGCCGGGAGAATTGGGAATTGTGCCGATGAAATTCGAGCACGCTTTCTATTGCACACTGACGGAACAAATGGCTACAACTAAAACAAGTCCCAGCACTCCCGAACAACGGGTGCATTTGTCTGGAACCAAAGTTCGGGAAATGCTGCGCGCCGGAAAATTGCCGCCGCCGCAGTTTTCCCGGCCGGAAGTCGCCGCAGAATTAGCCAAAGCCATGAATATTTTCAATTACGAGATTTAAATCTTGAACTTTGGTGGGGGCGACATTCTGAAGAGTTTTGAATTTTGAGTTTTGAGTTTAAATTTTACAAGTTTAAACTTAAAACTTAAAGCTCAAAACTTAAAAATTATCTTAATACTAAACACTCACAACTTAATTAAATTCCCTAAAATTATTGAGGGGAATTTAATTGAAAATTCAAAACTTAAAATTCAAAGCTATTTAAAAATGGGACTCAAGCGGCGGGAATTTTTTCAGGAAGCTGGCCGGGTGCTGGCAGCCATCGGAATCAGCGAGGCCCTGTGGCTGCGGTTGGGCGATGGCTACCTCCAAGCCTTAGCGCAACCGACTGCCAGGAAGTTGGCTTTGTTGGTTGGCGTTGACAAATATCCAGACTCGCCCCTGCACGGCTGCGTCACGGATGTGGAAATGCAGCGGGAACTGCTGATATATCGGTTTGGGTTTGTGCCCTCGGACATTTTGACTTTGACTGACGCTCAAGCTACCAGGGAAAATATCGAGACGGCTTTTGTGACTCACTTGAGGGAACAAGCAAAACCCGGTGACGTGGTAGTTTTTCACTTTAGCGGCTGCGGTAGTCGAGTCAGTTTGGCCGAGTCTCCCGGAAAAATGCAAAACAGTTTGGTGCCGGCGGATGATGTTTTGCCGTTGTTAGCCAACCGGGCGGTGAACGATATTTTAGAGGAAACGCTGTTTCTGTTGATGCGATCGCTCGCGACAGAAAATGCGATCGCCATCCTCGACACCAGCTACCATTATCGGGGTTTCCCCACAAACGGCAACTTTCGCATTCGATCCCGCCCCCGCCCCACCATCGGCGAGCCGGGCCTCGCAGAATTAACGTTTGCCCAAGACCTCCGAACCCGCAAAAATCTTCGTCCTGCCGCGGCCGTACTTGCCGCAGGCGCGAATTCCCAACTCGCCGCCGAACAAGAGTGGGGCGGATTTACCGCAGGTTTGTTTACCTACGCCCTCACCCAAACTTTGTGGTGGGCAACTCCCGCTAGCAGCTTCAGCGTCAGTTTCAGTCGCGCTGCGGGTAATGTCGAGCAAATCGCGGGGTTATCGCAGCAACCGCAAATTCTCAATCACGATTTAACAACCGCGCCGGCGGCGAATTTTTCAAATTTAATGTTGAATTCCCCTGCATCTGACGGCGCTGTGACGGCGGTGGAAGACGGCAGCAAAACTGTGCAGTTGTGGCTGGGGGGGTTGTCGCCCTGGGTTTTGGAGTGCTGCGGGGGTTCTGTGTTTGCTGTGGATTCCTCAGCGGGCGCGAGGCTTTTGCTGCGGGGACGCACGGGACTCTCTGCTAAAGCCCAAGTTTTAGATGGGTCTGCTCAAACAAACGGCGAATTAACTGTCGGCGAACTCGTGAGGGAAGAAATTCGGGTATTGCCGCGAAACATCGGTTTGACAGTAGCTTTGGACTCAGGTTTGGAACGCATCGAGCGCGTGGACGCTACCAGCGCCTTTGCGACTGTGCCGCAAGTTTCGGCGGTAGGCAGCGAGCAATTGGCTGACTGTCGGTTCGGCAGAGTCCCGGAAACGACTTTAGCCGAAACTTCCTCGGCTCACGAGCCTGCTTTGTATCCAAGCCGTTACGGTTTGTTTTCTTTGGCTCAAATGCTGATTCCCGATACTGAGGGCGACGGGGGAGAAGCAGTTAAGGTGGCGGTGCAGCGCTTGACTCCGCAGTTGAAAGCGCTGCAGGCTGGGAAGTTGCTGCGGCTGACTACCAATGAGGGGTCTTCGCGCCTGAAGGTGCGGGCGGTTCTGGCAACTACCGCACCGCAAGCGCGGGTCGTGGCACAGCGGGAGCCTGTGCGGGCCGAAAAATCTTACCGCCTGGAACCGCTGACCGGGGAAAGTGAGAAATCTGATCAGCTTTCTATACTAAGTGTGAACAACGCCAGCCGAATTCAGTGCAGATTGTATAACGATAGCGATCGCCCGGTTTACTTTGCGGTGTTTGACTCGAGCAGCGCGGGACGGCTGTCAGTGCTCGGCGCTGAGGCCAAAGACGGTGTGGGGGGGATGTCGCGGCCGATCGCTCCTGGGGAGAATGTGACCGTGCCGACGGCTGGGGCGATCGGGTGGGCGGTATCGGGGCCGATCGGACTTGCGGAAATTACAATTATATTTAGTGAGAAGCCCTTCGCTCAAACTCTGGCTGCAATAGAAGCCGAAATCCAGCAAACGAGGGATGCCCTGCCAATTCGAGTGTTGTTGAATCCTTTAAATGTGGCGCGGGCTGTGCTCGAAGATTTGCACGCGGCTAGCATTCCGGGGGTGCAGAAAGTGGGGATATCGACGGATGATTGGGCTTTGGATGTGAATGTTTGGGCAACTCTGAGTTTTGTTTATCGGGTGGTTTAATTGAAAAAGGGGGACTTGGGAATGTTTTCTATAACCTATAATCTGAATCTATCCCAGTACGAAATCGATAAGCTGTCGCGCATTTAAATTGCCTGTTAGAGGCGGGCGGGACGCCCAACCCACAAGAGTTTGATTGTTTTTTCACAGACCATTTAAATGCAGAACATCTTATTACTTTGGCTACGCTTAGCACGAGTCGAGCGGGAACAGCATAGCGGAAATATTGGGAATGTCAACTGCCAACTGTCAACTGCCAACTGTCAACTGTCAACTGTCAACTGACTGATAAAGCTTTTCTACCATTTGAGCCAAGCGTTTCATGGCAGTTTCAATCTCATCATTGGTCGCGGTCAAACTGATGCGTAAACACTCATGTTTGTGCTGCCAATCTTCCCGCAAACCAGGGAAGAAAGAACTTCCTGGCACGACAATTACGCCGACTTTTTTCAACTCTTGATATAGTTCCCAATCAGTCATTGGCAAATCTTTCAGCCACAACCATGCGAAAATTGCTCCTTCGCCCCGGTGCAAAAACCACGGCAAATCTTTCGGCATTGCTTGTTCTAGAGTGCTTTCTACGATCGCAAATTTGCTTTGATAGTACGGCCGAATTACGTTGATGGAAATATCGGCAAGAGCGCCGGAAGCAATGGCACGAGTTGCGATCGCCTGTCCGTATCTCGGCGAATGAATGCACATATTGGTCTGAAAACATTCTAATATTTGAATGATTTTTGCATCGCCGATCGCAATTCCGATTCTTTCACCCGGCAATCCGGCTTTCGACAAACTCATACAGTGCACGATATTGCCGCCAAAAATCGGCGTCATTTCGGTAAAATTCAAAGACGGGAAGGGAGGGCCGTAGGCGGAATCAACGAACACCGGCGCGTCAAAAGCGGCCGCTAAATCGGCAATTTTCTTAACTTCGTCGTCGCTGAGAACGTTGCCGGTGGGGTTGCAGGGACGGGAAAAAATGACGCAGCCGGTGGTTTGGTCGATCGACAATTGGCTGAAATCCGGGCGGTATTTGAACCTGTGAGCAGCCGCATCAATATCGAGGGTGGGTTTGCAGGCGACTACCGCTTCGGGAATCAAGCTAACGCCGCCGTAACCCGTGTAGTCTGGGCTCAGCGGTAAAACAATATTTTTAAGCTGTTTGCTGGTAGTGTAGCCGCCGAAAGCGTTGGCTGCGTAGAAGTAAATCGATTGACTTCCGGGAGTAATTAGGATATTGCGATCGGTCAAATTCAGTCCGTAACGCTGATTAAAATCCGCCAAAACCGCATTGATAAACGGCTGATAACCTTGACTGGAACCGTAGCGACAAACCACCTCGCCGTATTCCGGGCTCGCCAAAAGTTCCGCAGTGCAGTCGCGCCACAACTGCTCGACTTCCGGTAAAATCACCGGATTTCCGGCGCTCAAATTGATAAACTCCTGCCCGCTGCCGGCTCTGAGTGTTTCTATAATATCTTTCATGATTGCCCGAACTCCCGTGAGGTGGGACATCTGAGCGCCAAATTGAGTCAGGGCAGGGTTCATAGCAAATGCAGCGACAATGATAGAAGTTTACAGTTTACCCATGATAACTCCAGTCGCAGGCGTTAGCCTAGCTGATCTGGGGCATGGGTTGTCGATCGAGCTTCTGATTAATTCAATAAACTCGATCGCACAGCGTTTTATTTCTTCCCCTGTGCGCCCGCCGGAGCATAAGATTCAGGGCATTTGTGGAGCCCGATCGAGCGATCGAACAGTGTTTTTTGCCTAAAAATTAGCGAACGGAACAGCAATCTCTAATTCAATAGTTGTGGTAAGATTTCACGCCGTCGCGCCAGATGAATTGCCGATACTTGACAACAACCATTGGAAAAATCTAAAATTAGTCGTAAAACCCGATCGCAACAGAATTTTATTGGCTCCGGTTACTGCTATAATTGCAGGTTTAATCCAGCCTCAAGAATCAGATTTGTTGCTAGCTCATTTTCATGATTCGCGGTTTGTTGACAGCGGTGCATTTTATTATCAATCCGACTAAAGCCAAGATAGCTCGTAAGGTCGCCCTTCGAGTGGCGTTACATAACAAAAACGTAAATTCTCCCCCAATTAATTGCCGTAAAATTCAACACACCAATGACACACTTTCCACTTATAGAATACGAGCAACTTACAGATCCTAAAGCCAAAGCAGTGTACGAAGAAATATTGACAGACTTGGGGTTTGGCATCGTCCCCAACCTGTTCAAGTCAATGGCAATCAACCCTGACATATTAGAAGCAAATTGGAAAAAATTCCGGGGAACAATCCTGCAAGGAGACTTACCCCGCACGCTTAAAGAAATGGTCGGCGTCGCTATTTCCCAATCAAATAATAGCGAGTACGCTCTCCAAGTTCACCTGCACGGATTATCAGCCTTGGGGATGAGCGAAGAAATCCTGCGAACGCTAGTTTCTGACTTTGCCAACTGCCCTTTGCCAAAACGCGATAAAGCCGTAATTACCTTTGGCTTGCTGGCTGCTACCAAACCGCTGGAAATGACAGAAGCGGATTACCAAAACCTGCGGGATTTAGGGCTAGATGATGCGGAAATATTTGAGATTATTGCTACAGCAGACTTGTTTAGCTTTGTCAACCGATATACCGATGCAATAGCCCTGGAAATAGATGCTTTGTAATCTATATTTTATACCCATATTATGGGCGATCGGCTAGAAGATCAAGATCGAGAAGAGCTTCTGTTGACAGCCCGCCATTTGTTAGCAGAAGCTCAAGCGCTTTCCATCCGCATTTCCGCCGTCAATGAAATTGCCACTGCCATTAACCGCACCCTCGATCTGGGCCAAATTTTGCGGGTAGTAGGTAAGCAAGCCAAATGGCTGCTGGACTTTGAACACTGTAGCGTTTGCCTGCACAGCAATAACGCTTGCATGACTTTATTTGGCCCGCATATCCCTGTAGATATTTCAGCCCTGACAGAGGGCGGCCCTATTAAGAAAGCTTTCACAACACGTCAACCTCAATTAATTCAACAAGCGGATGCCACTGCTATTTTATCCCCCTACGCTTCGCAGATTATCCTTCCCTTGGAAAGCGAAGGTAAGGTTTTAGGAACCATTAATTTTGCCACAACCAAGCCGGGGGCTTACACTCAAGAAGACTTGCGGATTGGCTATCTTTTGGCTTTGCAACTATCCTCAGCCATCCGCAATGCTGAACGCTTTAAAGAGATAAATAGCCTGTATTCCGAACTCGATGCCGAAAAGCACAAATCTGACCAGCTACTGTTGAATGTGCTCCCGGTTGAAATTGCCGAAGAGCTAAAAAATAACGGCAAAGTGGAACCACTTTATTATGATAGCGTATCGGTTTTATTTACTGACTTTAAAGGCTTTACTCAGTTATCTGAAAAAATGACGCCGCGAGAGTTGGTTGACGAACTAGACTATTGTTTTTCTTATTTTGATCGCGTGATGGATAAATACTCTATGGAAAAACTGAAGACTATTGGCGACAGCTATATGTGTGCGGCGGGAATTCCTACGCCTCGTGCAACACACGCCTTTGACGCTGTACTTGCTGCCATAGAAATCCGACAGTTCATGGATTTGCGAAAATTGCAGAAAGCTCAACAAAATATTCCTTATTGGGATATCCGCATTGGCATTCATTCAGGCCCAATACTTGCTGGGGTAATTGGCAATAAAAAGTTTTCCTATGATGTCTGGGGAGATACAGTTAATACTGCATCTCGGATGGAATCTTCCGGCGTCCCTGGAAATATCAATATCTCTCAGGAAACGTTTGAATTAGTTAGAGATTTTTTTGAATGCGAATACCGAGGAAAAATTTATGCTAAAAATAAAGGCGAGTTGGATATGTATTTGGTTCACCATCTTAAATAAATTTGGGAATGGCTAAGCGAGTCCTTATTGTATTTTAGATTTTAGATTTTGGATGTTAGATTTTGATTAAGGAATGACTGATTACTATCACGGTTTGGATCGCGGGCCTACAGTTGCCGTTTTTTTGACTGGTGTTAGATATAGCAATCCTTGCAGGAGTCGTAAATTTTTTACCCCACCCCAACCCTCCCCTTGGTAAGGGAAGGGAGTAAGAAATTGACAAATGATTTAGGATTGCTATATTGAAATCCAACTCAACTATGAACTGAGAATATATAGCTCGAAGTTTTTTTCCCGAGTTCGGTATTGTATCGGATTGTCACCAGGCTATATTAAAATTATCGAGTTGTAGATTTTATTTTTTAATTATTTATGCGTATTTGGCAAGCCGATTTTTACCGCCGCCCTCTCCAAGACGAAACTGGCAAACCACTGTGGGAACTCTTAATTTGCGACTCGGAAGGCAGTTTTAAATTTAGCGCTGTTTGCCGCCAGGGGGACGCAAATTCTAATTGGCTAGCCTCGAAGTTGCAGCAGCAAGCTCAAGCTCAGAATTTGCCCGACTTGATTCAAGTATTTAGACCTCAGTCTCTGGGCTTAATCGAAGCTGCGGGCAAAGTTTTGGGTGTCAAGGTGGAAGCGACTCGGCGCACTGCGGCTCTGAAATTGCTGCTGCAACAACGCGCAAAAGAATATTCGAGTATGCCTAATTATACAAGTGAAACTTACAGCGCGATCGCCCTTGACTCGCCACCGCCCGTACCCTTACCCGAAAACCTCTGGGGCGATGGCTGGCGTTTTGCTTCCCTACCCGCCGGCGATATTGAAGAGGCTTTCCAAGGGCGTCCCCTGCCAATTTTGGAAATGCCAGAATTGCTGTTACCGCTGAATTTGGGCTTGGCCTCAACAGTACCCGTACCGGGAGTTGTAATTGACGGCGGACGCCAGTCTATGCGCTTGGCTAGATGGCTTCAGGACGCCAAACCTTTTTCTTTGAATTATATCGCTGGAGAACCTGACGGATTGATATTGGAAGCTGGGTTAGTAGATAGGTGGGTTGTGGCTACTTTTGAAGATAGCGAGGTGAAAGCCGCGGCCAAAATCTACCAACAGCGCAAGCAATTAAGTAAAGGATTACATTTTTTGTTAGTCCAGCCCGATGATAGTGGCATGACTTATACAGGCTTTTGGCTGTTAAATTTTGATCGATAAGATGTAAATAATATTATTTGTGAGGTCGAGGGTTCGCGCGCCGAAAAATAGTAAAGCACCGCCCGAACTCAGTTCCCGCCGATACAGACTCAAGCACAAATTTTAAAACCGCTTCTTGAACTAGCGAGAGATCGTGCTGAAAATTTATTCTACAACTAAAATCAAGCCGTTTTGGATTCCCTGACACACTCGGTTGATGTGACACTGGTCTTTTTCGTTCAGACCTTTCTGGGCTAGCATTGCTGATTTCAGCAGCCGTCTGTCAAGGGGGGTAATCTGGCGAAAAGCAAAGATGCGCTCGACGATCGCCTCGATCGAGATTTTGGGGAGGTTAGCAGAGCTGACTGTCATGGTCTTAACACGCTAAAAGTTGATAACAGAACTGTGTATCTTTATTTTTAAAGATTTTGTGAAGGTACTTTGTGATTAATATCACATATTTTTTGTGACAATATAGTGTATATAGGGTGACTTTTGTCACGAAATCTTCAATTATCTTTACGCCAACTTAACGATGGCCCGATAGAATCACTGTGGTAAAACTCAAGCAGAGGGTAAAAATGGCACAAGCAAAAATCGGAATTATCGGCGGCAGCGGTTTGTATAAAATGGAGGCCCTCAAGGATATTGAAGAGGTGAAAATTGATACACCTTTTGGATCACCATCGGATGCCGCAATTGTGGGAACATTGGACGGTACGCCGGTAGCATTTCTGGCTAGACACGGCCGCAACCACACTTTTTTGCCCTCAGAAGTGCCATATCGTGCAAATATTTATGCAATGAAGAGTTTGGGAGTTGAGTATTTAATCTCAGCCTCGGCGGTTGGTTCCCTGAAAGCAGAGGCGAAACCTTTAGATATGGTAGTGCCCGATCAGTTTATCGATCGTACAAAAAATCGAGTTTCTACTTTTTTTGGAGAAGGAATTGTTGCTCACATCACATTCGGCGATCCGGTTTGCGGCGAATTGGCTAAAGTATTGGCAAGTGCGATCGAATCCTTGAACCTCACCGACGTTACCCTCCACCGGGGCGGCACTTACGTCTGCATGGAAGGCCCCGCATTTTCCACAAAAGCAGAATCCCACCTTTACCGCAGTTGGGGGGCGACAGTCATCGGCATGACAAATTTGCCGGAAGCAAAATTAGCCAGAGAAGCAGAAATTGCCTACGCAACTTTAGCATTAGTCACCGATTACGACTGCTGGCACGAAGATCACGACAGCGTAACAGTAGAAATGGTAATAGCAAATTTACACCGCAATGCAGAGAATGCTCAAAAAGTCATTCAAGAAACAGTCCGTAGACTAACAGAAAATCCCCCAGTATCTGATGCACATTCAGCTTTAAAATATGCAATTCTGACTCGGCTGGATCAAGTGCCGGCCGCAACTAAGGAGAAAATGGGCTTGTTGTTGCAGAAATATTTGTAAAACGAACCGTGAAGACGCAAAAAGCGCGAAGGAAAAACTGCATTCCTTCTTTCTCTTCCTTCGCGTCCTTAGCGTCTTCGCGGTTCATTTAATCTTACGACCTATTCGTTATCCTATAGTTGACGATTATTTCTGAAGGATTAATTTATCAACTGCTTGAATGCGTCGTGTTCGCGAATTTTCTCCAAATCAGCTTCACTTTTTGCCAACTCTTTACACACATTCGGATTGAGATTGAGGGCGCGCTTTAAATTTTCAATTGCTAATTCAATTTTACCTTGTAACGCATAACATCGGGCTTTATTGTACCAAATTCTGTAAAAGTCAGGCCGGATTTTAGCAGCGTTGTCGTAGGAAGCGATCGCAGCTTCGTATTTTTGCAATTTGGAGAGTGCAACGCCTCGATTGTTCCAAGCGTCAGTATAATCATTTTTAATTTGTAGGGCTTGATTGTAAGAAATTACTGCTTGTTCGTACTCCTGCATTTTGGAAAACGCAACGCCTCGGTTGTTCCAAGCATCGGCATAATCGGGTTTGGCTTGAATTGCTTGTTCGTAACAGCCGATCGCCTCCTGGTACTTCTGCAACTCCAACAATACCACGCCTCGATTGTTCCAAGCATCGGGATAATTCGGACGAATTGTAGTAGCTTGTTCGTAAGAGGCGATCGCCTCTGGATACCGCTGCATTCTCGTGAGCACGACTCCTCGGTTGTTCCAAGTATCGGCTAAATCCGGCTGAATTTTCAGGGCCTGATCGTAAGCTGCGATCGCATCTTGATAACGGTTTTCAAAGAAACAAGCATCTCCCTGTTTAGCATAGTCGCCAGCCGTCAATAGCTGTTGGTAATTGCCATAGTTAACCGGAGCAAATTCTTGAATTTGGGCGTCGGGAAATAACAAGTCTGTTTCTGCATCGGCCGGGTGACTTTGGTGTTGAATTTCGCCTAAGATAGTTTCAGCGTCCGAAATTAATAGTTTTAATTGAGAGATTGTATCGTAATGGAGACTTTCAATTTCTTGGCGAGCAATTGTTGTCTGCTTGGACAATTTGCTCAACAGAAACCAAACCCCAACTCCGGCTGCTGTCGGAAACAAAGTTAGGGCAATTACCAGCCCGTTAAGCAGTACCGCCGTGCGCCCAAAAGCAATGTCAACTTCTTCTTGAACTCGATCGCGAATTTCTTCTTTAAGTTGCTGCTGTGAGAATTCCTGCTGAACCCACAGTGCCACCCTCGGTTCAGACGCAGAAACGCTACTGGCGCAGACTAGAATAGTCAAAAGGGCGATCGGGCTAATACTTTTTCTAAAGATACTTGACAAACGCATTGCCTTAGTGATACCCACCTGAGTTGCGATTTCCATGTGTCAAGAGATGCTGATAACGATGATCCCAGACTAGCCCATTTGTTCACAAACTATTAAATACAGGATATCTGTTGTGCAGTCCCCTCCGATCAAATTGCTGACGCAAGAATTGCTAGACGAAGTTGCCGCTTCCTCCCGCCGCAGTCCCCGCCAGCGACAAAATTACAATTTCCATGATTTGTCTGAAAAAGTGCAGCGGTTTGTCAACGTGCTGCAACCAGGCACTTACGTCCGCCCTCACCAACACCTGCGCCCGCCTGCCGTTAACGGTTTTGAGTTTTTTGTGGTGATTCAAGGAGAAGTCGGTATTGTTATTTTGAACGAAAACGGCCAAATCCTGCGCTCCTTGCGAGTCAGCGCGGCAGGCCCGACTCGCGCTGTCGAACTGCCAGAGGGCACTATTCACACGTTAGTAGCTTTGACACAGGATACTGTGATTTTGGAGTTTAAGGAAGGGCCTTACGACGTGGGGGCTGATAAAGACTTTTTGGCAAGTTTTCCTGCTGAGGGAACTGCGGCGGCGCGAGAATTAGTCCTGATTTGGGAAGCGGAATTTAACAGTTGATATCAATTCCGGTTACACCGGAATGATTGTTGACTGTTGACTGTTGACTGTTGACTGTTGAGTGTTAACTGTTAACTGTTGACTGTTGACTGTTGACTGTTGACTGTTAAAAATCTAAAATTTAAAATCGGTTGGCTGTTGACTGTTAAAAATCTAAAATCTAAAATCTAAAATCTAAAATCGATGGGCTGATTACTAATTACTGATGAATCTAATTGTCGTCATCCGATTGTATAAATCCGGGGCGGTGCGAATGATTTTTCTCAGAAGTTCATCCGTCACCCAAAAGACGAGGGGAAACGAAAATTTTTTGCTGAATTCGCTGCATAATAGGTTGGTAGAAACGAGCAATCGATCGATCGTCTCCACTGATTCCAAACCGAGGATCATTAAAGCTGGAGGCTGTTCCCCGTCTATTTCTGCTGCCATTGTCCTGTAGAGAGTTGTCGCCGATTTGGGCAAAAACAGTTGCTGCGGTTTCACGGGACAATTTACTTGCAGCCGATCGACTATTTGCTGCCGCAAAGCCAGCGAGTTGCAGTTGACTAAAACGAAAGAAAAGTAACCTTGGGAAAGACGGAGCGTCCGAATTAAAGTGGATAACGACCGCTCGTTATATTTAGCTGCATCGTCTTTAGCTGTATTTTCTGAGCTTTGCTCGACCAACATAAATTGCATATTTTTTATCTAGTTTTAGAGATTTTCTAGATTAAATGATGTTTCTAAAGAAAATGTGAAGATTGGAAATTTATTTTTCCTTTAAAAACATTTGGGTAACTATACCACGGTTTTAAATTAATATCAATAGTCCCATCGAAATAGTCCGATCGACAGATTTGGCTTGAACCACTCAAAAAGCACCTGCGACGGCACAACACAATGATAGCCACCGCAGAACGAAGAAGCATATTTCGCAAGGGTTTCAGCAATTAATAACGTTCTAAATATCTGGCACAATTTCTAGATTAAATGTAATTTAAAATACAAAAAAATTACCTAAAATTCTCAGCCAGCGGCAAAGTAAACCAAAAACTTGCCCCAGCACCGGGAGTGCTAATTACCCCTATTTGGCCGCCGTGAGCACCAATAATTTGGCGACAAAGATATAGTCCCAAACCCAAACCGACGGAGTGTCGAGATTGATCACCCCTAACGTAAAGGTCAAAAAGATGTTCGCACTGTTCCGGCAATATTCCCGCCCCGTCATCTTCCACGGTACAGTAAATCATTCTACTTCCGGGATTGGAGATTGGTGATTGGGGATTGGTAATGGGGGATTGTGGATTGGTAATGGGGGATTTGTCGATGTCTTGTTTTGCTGTGCTTTGATTTATAGTTAATTTTTCTGCATTGATTACTTGAGCCGAAACAGTTAAATTCAGTCCCGGAAAATTGTGTTTTAAAGCATTAGCAATTAAATTAGAGAAGACTCGCCACAACTGAGTTTTGTCAGCATTCACGGCTGGCAAATCATCTGGCACCAAATTTTTAAAAGTAGCTTTACCCTCATTCATTAAAGGCTCCAAATCTGTCGCAGCAGCTTCAACTATCGCCCTCAAATTAACCGATTCGCAGTGCAGAACCAAACCGCGCAATTCCCCGGCGTGAACTTCCAGCAGCGAATTTATCAAGCGCAATTGCTGCTCGCTACCTTGAATCATCCGCTCCAAAATAGAACGGGGAATTGCGATCGAATCCCCAGTTTTCGTCTGCCAATTTTTCAGCACCATTAACATTCCCGCTACCGGGTTTCGCAAGTCGTGAGAAAGAGCGTGGATAAACAGCCGCAGCGATTCTTGTGCCTGTTTGCGCTGCGTGATATCCTCAATTAAACCCTCATAATAAAGCACGCTGCCGCTGCTATCCCGTACCGCCCGCGCCTTCTCAGAAATCCAGACAATATTGCCGTCACAGCGGTAAATTTTAGATTCAAAATCCGATACTGTGCCGCTTTCCTCGATCGATCGCAAAAACTCATTTCTGCGAGCCGGATCGACGTACAACTGCCGCTCAATATCAGTAAACTTTGCCGTCACTTCTTCCGGGGAATCGCAGCCGTAAATCCGCGCCAAAGCTGGATTTGCAGTAATATAACGGCCATCGGGAGTGCTTTGAAAAATCCCCTCGCCCGCATTCTCAAAAATGCTGCGGTACTTCGCCTCCGCCTCTTCCAACTGCTGGTAAGCAGATTCCAACTCACGCCTGGTACTAAACTCTTTCCGTTGCAGACATTCGTACCAATAAACCGACAAATCGCAAATCAAACAAATCCAAAACAAATATAAGTACAACCCGGTCAACTTAAAAGGAGTATACTTAGCAAAACTTAGATTTAAAACCAAATTTATCCCGACGTGGCAACACAAAACGCCGAGTTGAGAAATCAGGTGGAGGCGCCAGCGGACGGGCATCAGCGTAGCTTGGATCAGAAACGCTAAAATCCAGGTAAAAATTGGTAATTCCCCTGCTTGTGCGACAGCTAGCCCAACCTGTACAACTACCGTCAGCGACCACGAAAAACCCAAAAATAGCAAACCGGGATAGCGCTGTCCGAAGGAGGTTTTTTGCAACACAAAACAGGTCAACAAACCCAATTCTACAGCAGCGCTCGTGTACAAATAAACACTTTCAAACTCCTGGCGAGCGAAGAATCTTTCGCCCAGAAAATAGACCGTTATTGTGAAGGCAAAAAAGATGGCAATTCCGACAGCAGGGCGCAGCCGCTCTCGGAGGAAGCGATCGCGCCACAGCTCGTAAACCGTTAATGCCTGAACTGATTTTGCATTGCCCAAATAGTTCATACCATTTTAGATTTTAGATTATATCAATTCCGGTTGCACCGGAATGACTGTTGACTGTTGACTGTTGACTGTTGACTGTTGACTGTTGACTGTTGACTGTTGACTGTTGACTGTTGACTGT
>NZ_JAUBRA010000166.1:0-1746 GCF_036701555.1 Microcoleus sp. Pol10D4 | reverse complement strand
AGCGTCGGTACAGTATTAGAAGTTGACAAAAAAAGAGATATATGAATCTACCCCGTCAAGGAATTCAACTCTATGCCCGGTTGAATTGGGGCAACCTTAGAGATTCGAGCAATGACGTGAAGGTTATGGACAACAGCGACTCGACGTAGATCGAAAAGATTTTTCCGTTGTCCAAGATATCGAGCACGATCACCCTGCCAATGACCAATATGAGCCAGAGAGTGTTCAACTGTAGTACGTTTTCTTAAGTCTTTTCGACCAATAGCAGTGGATTGACGTGCTCGCAACTCTTGCATTAAGGCTTCATCAGGATGAATTGATACAGTTCGTCCTCTTTTACTATTCGTGCAACCAGACCTCAGAGGACAAATTGCACATTCACTAGCCGGAAAATGAACAATTTTTCCGGGTTCAAATGGGATACTTACCTGATTGGGACAGCTAATTAAATGCGTATCCCAGTCAAGAAAAAAAGAATTTTTATCAAACCGTCCAGAATTTCTGACCGGCCACGCCTTGCAAAATATCTGTAATTTATCATCCCGTTGTGTCACCCAATGACTGGATAAATAAGCCCGATCAATATGTAACTCAGCTAGGTGAATATTTTGAAATTTTAAGTCACGTTCTAGGTCAACTGTAGCAGTGGCTTCCGGAGTATTTGCGCGAGTCAACGCCACCGCGCAAACTACACCACTCTCTAAATCTTTGAGGATGTGGCGTTTATATCCATCTATTTTCTTAGACTTGCTTTTTCGTCCATGTCGCATATCTGGGTCTTCAATAGAAATGCGACGGTCTTTAGCTACTCCTTTGCTTAAACTTGGAACTCCTTGAGAGTCAAAAGTTACATTTTGAGATTCAATCACTCGGGCCACATCCAGAGTCTCTTTGGCGACTTCAAACTCATTACAACCAGACTGGCTTTGCATCCATTCTTCCACAGAACATAAGCTGTTTAGAATCATTGATAGTGCATTTTGACGCTCTGAAGGGTCATCCCAGTTTAAGTCTAAGGCTGTTTTTAAGCTGGAACTATTGAGAATTGGCGCACCAGCTAACTCGGCAATTTCTGCTGGCTCCCGCCCCTGTCCAGCAGCTATCACACTCACTGCTTTACGCAAAGCATGACCCAATAGATTATATGTATCTTCGACTTTACCAGCTCCCCATAACGGGGAAGAATCTAAAGCCGCTTTGAGTTGAGATGAGCCAAACCCACCTTTTTGCTTGGCAATTTCTACGGTGCGGTCAATTAAACGTTGGTCTAATTCTTTTTTAATTAATCGATTTCTGAATCTAATTAAAGTCGGTTTGCTGAAAGGGGGATTTTCACAATTAAGGCAATCGAGAACTAACTGCCAACGTTGATCCATTAGCATTTCTTCAATCACTTCATCATCAGAAATCCCTAGATAGGCTTGCAGAATAATTGCTAAGGCAATTTGTGCCGGAGGAACTGGGCTATTACCCACGGTGCTGTCTTTAAAGATGGTAGCGAGTTCTTCTTGGAACTCATCATTAAAGATGAATAAACGGTTAAGTCGCAGAAAGGTGAATAGCTTGGCTCGTTTAATGCGTTTGATAATCAACGCTTCATGGTCTGATAGTTCAATTGGAGGATGCCATAAGGGAGGACGCATAGGGTTTTTTCTTCTTCCTGATTGTTAGGATTTAACAAGCTCCTAAATTCACTTATCATGCTTTCCTACTTTTGTCAAGTTCTAATACTGTACCTACGCCCTA
>NZ_JAUBRA010000076.1:0-30806 GCF_036701555.1 Microcoleus sp. Pol10D4 | reverse complement strand
ACTAATTATAAAATGGAACCGAAAAATAAAAAATAAAGGTAACTTAGTTAATGCAGTTTAGATGTCGAACAGCTTACCATCTTTAGCTACCTCGATTATCAAAAAAGCTTTTACATATCCTAATTATTCACTTCAGAGCTTGGTTATGACTATCGGAAAAAGTCAGATTTTGTCTGATATTGAAAAACTACGATTGTTGGCAAATGTTAGAAAATGTCAGAAGATGTCAGATATAATTGGCAAAACCTCTAGCAGCTAGCCGACTAATGGATGTTAAAGAAGTGTTGAGATTTACCGACAACCTAGTTTTCGCAAAAACAGGAAAACACCTCGCCGATCTGCAAGAGACTGTACTGCGGGGTGTTTGGCAAGGTAAGACATACATTCAGATCGCCGAGGAATCTGGCTACAGTGAGGGTTACACTAGGGATGTTACCTCAAAATTGTTGAAAGTTTTGTCAAAGTTATTAAGAGAAGATATAAATAAATCAAATTTTCGATCGACAATGGAAAGATATCAAATTTCTCACTCTTCTAATTTCCTCAATCTAAATTTTGTAGAAAAAGGTAGCATCAACGTCTGCACAGAAGCCTCACAGCCTCCCAAAACTTCACAAAACTCACCCCCAACACAAACCTCAACTGAAGACGACACCCAACAAAAACCGCGACTCGATTTAAGAGATGCACCGACTCTCAAAACCTTCTACAACTACCCCAACTCACCCCTCACCGCCCTCGAAACCTGGATTCTAGAGCAAAACTGCCGCCTCCTCACCATCACAGGCATGGCAGGCACCGGCAAAAGTGCGATCGCCCGTCACCTCATCCCCCAAATTCAAACTCAGTTCGATCGCATCATCTGGCTCAGTCTCCGCACCTCCCCACCCCTCGAAACCACCCTCAAAACCCTCATTCAATTTCTCTCAAATCAACCAGAAATTAACATACCCGCCCACACCGATGTTCAGTTATCAATCCTAATAGAAACATTGCGCGAAAATCGCTGTCTCATCATCCTCGATGACGTGCAGCAAATTCTCAGAAGCGGGCAACTTGCAGGAAATTACAAACCCGGATATGAAAACTACGGAACCCTATTTAAACTCATCGGCGAAATTCCCCACAATAGCTGCTTAATTCTCAATAGTTGGGAACCACCCTCAGACATCCTCACATTCACCGACGATAATTCAGCAGTACGTTTATTGCAGTTAACCGGTTTAGGTGAAGCAGGAACAGAAATTCTTAGACAAAAGGGTTTGTTGGATGAAGAATACTGGTCAGAATTGATTAACCTTTATCAAGGTAATCCCCTCTGGTTAAAATTAGCCGCTCAAACCATTAACAACTTATTTGGCGGTAGAGTCTCTCAATATTTAAGCTATCAACCAGTATTTTTAAGCGATGAATTGACACCGATATTGCAGCAGCATTATCAGCGGTTGTCGGAAATAGAAAAACAGGCGCTCGGCCTAATCTGCACTGAAATTGAGCCTGTTTCGTTTACCCAATGGATGGCAAAATGTCAAGGATCACAAGGCGAATTATGTAAAGCAATTCAATCTTTAGCCCGACGGGGAATGATCGAAAAATTGGGCGGTGAAGCTGAAATCGTTTTCACGATTCCACCTGTGTTAAAACAGTATGTTAAAATGGTTGCAGAAGAGTCTTAAATATCTAGCTAATTGTTACAATGGTAGATACAAAACAACTCCTTTCCACTCCGATTGTTCGCTACAGTTAACCAGCACCAGAAGTTCATCAATAGCCTGTCTAACTGTCATTCGATCGTTAATTATAAATAAACCTGACATTTGTTCCTTATCCCTCAACTGTTCGTAAGCCAAATCTGGCATAGTTGCCCTGTCATGGCTTAACACAATGCGATCGTTCTGGGCCCCGCCCAGTTGAGAATTGTTGGATCGTCAGCTTCTCGCAAACCAACATCCTGAACGCGAAGCAAGTCAAGGTCTGGCTGACGCAGGAAAAGCCCTCGAACAATATCGCCATTAAAATTTTCATCGCTCAACAGCCGCAGCATAGTTAATCCTCAAGATTGTTTTTGGGCTAACAAGCGCGATCGAATAACGCTGAGATCGGGTTGAATATCCAACAAACGCTGACGGACGGAATCTGCTAATTGTTCGCGATAATTGAGATAAGTTTCCACTGCTTCTTGGTGTCGGAGATAATAGCCTATCGCACTATAGACATCAGACAATGACACAGTTGAATAACGCTGCACAATTGATTCGGGCGATGCACCATCCTGAAAAGCTCGAATCACCAATTCCAGCAAAACTCTTGAGTTTCCCACCCGAATAGCACCTGTTGCATCTTCTCGGAAAGGAGGCGCTTCAACTTCCAAAACAAGATTCATCTATTAATATCCCCCAAAATTACGAGCGTATTTTTTCACTCTCCTCTTAAGATTATATAGCAGAAGGAAGAAGGTTTTCTCTTCCTTCTTCCCTCTTCCTTATATCCGTTACATCCGTTACAAAATCCGTTGCCGAACTTCCCTCTTCCCTCAAACTACGATCGCATCGCCTGTTTTTGTTCAGCCTTCAAATCGCGGTTGCTAGCAGCAGCCAACTCCGCATCCAACAGCGTCTTACCAGTCGCCGCCAAATACACATCATCCAAACTCGGCCGAGATTGAGCAATCCCAAAAGTAGGCAATCCCGCATCTTTTAAAGCTTGCTGAATAGTCACCAGCGCATCGCTTTGCGGTGTTACTACTAAATTGAGAGAATTTCCTTGGGCCGTATTGACAATTACTTCTTGCACAAAAGGCAGCGATTGCATCAGAGTTTTAGCTTTTTCGGCTTCTTCCATCGGCGAAAACTCCCGAATCCGCAGAGTCACCCGATCGCCCCCAACCCGATTTTTCAACTCTTCTGGCGTGCCCTGTGCAATCACCGTACCCTTGTCAATAATCGCCACGCGATCGGCCAAAGCGTCAACTTCTTCGAGATAGTGACTCGTTATCAAAACCGTAGTACCTTCCTCTCGCAAGCGGCGCAGGAAATCCCACACTACCACCCGGCTTTCAATATCGAGCCCGACAGTCGGTTCGTCTAACACCAAAACATCCGGCTGGTGAAGCAACCCAGCAGCTAAGTCGAGGCGTTTGCGGATACCGCCGGAATAAGTGCCCGTCTTTTTATTTTCCCACTCCTCCAAACCGAGGAGTTTCACCATTTCGTCAATCCGCCCTTTAATCCTAGGGCGCGGCAAATGGTAAAGCGCTGCTTGCAGTTGCAGGAGTTCCCGCCCCGTCAGCACCTTATCCAGAGCCACTTCTTGGGCGACATAGCCTAGTCTTTGTCTGGCAATTCTCGGCTGACTGACAGCAGAAATGCCAGACACTTCAATGCGTCCGCTATCGGGCGCACTCAAAGTACAAAGTACCCGCAGGGTTGTGGTTTTGCCTGCACCGTTGGGGCCTAGCAAACCAAATATTTCCCCCGGTTCTACCTTGAAGGAAACATCTTTAACGGCTTCTACAGTGCCGTAGCGTTTCTGAAGATTTTCAATTAAAACGGCGGGAGCCATATATTTTGGGGATGAACTGGTTGTTAATATTTTGACACTTCCGTGCTCAAATTGCCGGAATGGTCGATCGACCAATGCGACTCGGTGTACTGGTAACGATCGCACACTCCTCCTCAACCGGAAACTGCTGATAGTTTTGATTCTTAATATCAGTTTAAAAAATATTAATTTTATAGCGGTTTTCAACCCTGATATTCATCAGTTTTCTCACTCTCCAATCTCCCATCTCACATCAAAAAAAATTATGAGTTTTGAGTTAATTATAACTTCTCAGTTAGTAACTCAAAACTCACAATTGTTCAACAAGTAGAGATGCACCCGAAACCTGTTATTTTATAATTATCTCTACCTATAGGCTGATGTGTAGCGAGATTTTGATAATTTACACACTGGTCAAACACATCACACTTTTGAGCCAACTATTAAACACAAAAAACTTCCCTAATTGGCAAGTTCTACTTGTAACGAGTTTCCAAAAAATGTAACTGTAGATCAGTGTTCTCAACCCCGATAGTTATCAGTAATTACCAATTCTTTAATCGAAAATCGAAAATAGAAAATGGTATTAACTCCCCTAAAGGGAGTGGCTGCCACCTCTTTAATCTACAATTTTTACCCAACCGCGGCGAACGTTGTACAGCAGTCGGTTGATGATGGCATACTCATCTTCATTCAGTGTTCTTTCTAAGAGTGCAGATCTGAGCTGTCTCCGGTCGTGGCGAGTCACGACGCTGGAGAACATGACCTGACCAAATAACTCTTCGAGTGTCATTTGGGATACTGACATGATAAACCTCCTAGTTGATTGAGACAGATAAAATTTTAACAGGCTTGTTGTATTTATATTATCCACTCTGGGAGGGACTTCAAAGGCGATCGAAAACATTGACACGGTGTGATTTTTAGGTTAAAAATCTGTGACCGAGACTTTGATGCCCAGTGACTTGGATCTCTTAAATTTGTGATGCTTGTCACTAAAGCCAGAAGGAAGAAGTCAGAAGTTCAGAGGGAAGAAGTCAGAAGTCAGAGGAAAAAAGACTATCAAGCGCGATCGGCCTCAAAAGCTCTCCATCCCGTGCTCACGGCTTCTCAAAACCTCATTTTTCCCTATGCCAATTTTCCAGCTAATTGAGGCATCGGTCAATAGTCGCCACCACCGACTCAGCCAACTCTTTGAGCGCGTAACCCCCCTCCAAACCAAAAGCTATGCGGCGAGTGAGTTGCAGGCAGTATCCGGTGAAAGTACCGAAATCTGACGGCATCAGAGTCATGCTCGCCAGCGGATCGGACGCAGTAGCGTCATAACCAGCGCTGACAATCAACAAATCCGGTTCAAATTTGGACAAAAAAGGCACGACAAGAGATTCAAAGGCGCTCAGGTATTCAGCTATGCCACTGCCGGGATAGAGAGGAATGTTCAGCACGTTGTCGTAAGCACCCCGCTCCTCGGCATCTCCTGTTCCCGGATAGCACGGAGATTGGTGCAGGGAACAGTAGGCAATTTGCCGGCAGTTTTCCACCAAAGATTGAGTGCCGTTGCCGTGGTGTACGTCCCAGTCGAGGACAGCGACGCGGTTGACTCCCGGCTGTTCCAGGGCGTAGTGAGCGGCGATCGCAGCATTGGAAAACAAGCAAAAACCCATCGCGCGGGCGTTTTCGGCGTGGTGTCCTGGCGGCCTGGCCAGCACAAAAGCCGGTTCCCCCGCAGCCACCACTCGATCGACCCCATCGAGCCAAGCACTCGCCGCTAGCAGCGCTACATCGTAACTTTCAGCAGAAATCGGCGTATCACCGTCGAGGTAGCCACCTCCCCGATGAGCCAAATGTTCGACTTCTTTGATGTATCTTTGCGAGTGAACTTTTTTGATAGCCGAGAACAGTTGTTGTTCGCGCTGCGCCACTGGGGTGGGCAGTTGCCATTCAATTTGAGCCGCCCAGGGAGCAGCTTTCAGAGCGTTGACGATCGCCGTTAAACGTTCTGGTCGCTCTGGGTGAAGCATTCCAGTCTTGTGCAGCAAGAAATCTTCGGAGTAGATGACGGGTAGCATCGGCTG
Source organism: Microcoleus sp. Pol10D4 (assembly GCF_036701555.1). Classification (NCBI taxonomy): domain Bacteria; kingdom Bacillati; phylum Cyanobacteriota; class Cyanophyceae; order Oscillatoriales; family Microcoleaceae; genus Microcoleus; species Microcoleus sp. Pol10D4. The sequence continues at coordinate 25,191 of NZ_JAUBRA010000076.1, read as the reverse complement.
ATTTTAGATTTTAGATTTTAGATTTTAGATTTTTAGTTGGCTTTAAGAAGGCATTCGGTTTTGTGAAATTAAAATTTCGATCAAGTAACCATTTTAATTTCTTATAGGGCCGTCAAAAAAACTCACCAAAGCATGAAACTCTTCAGCCTAAAAAAACCTTTCTAGCTTTTGCCAACTGCTGACAAAATCACCAACTGACAAATTATCAATTGTGCTTGTTTCGTCCCTTAAATTTTCTGGCAACTTTCCCATAAATTCCAAGGCAAATTGTGATATAATTTCAGGAGTAATTTGCAATATTTGGCAGCTCTACTGAATCCAAACCGATTTTATCGCATTTTTGAGATTTATAGCGGTCAAATTTAAATTTTTAACGGAGTTTTTCAACCTATGAGCACCTCTGAGTCGCGGATAATCCCGACGGATCTGGGTAATGAGATGTCCCGATCGTACTTGGAATACGCCATGAGCGTAATAGTCGGTCGGGCGCTACCAGATGCCAGGGACGGTCTCAAGCCCGTTCACCGACGCATTCTCTACGCCATGAACGAATTGGGCTTGACTCCCGATCGACCTTTCCGCAAATGCGCCCGCGTCGTGGGGGAGGTGCTGGGCAAGTATCACCCGCACGGAGATACAGCAGTTTATGACGCCCTGGTGCGGATGGCTCAGGATTTCTCCATGCGGGAACGCCTGATCAACGGCCACGGCAACTTCGGCTCGGTTGACAACGACCCGCCCGCTGCCATGCGGTACACAGAATGTCGCCTCACAGCTTTGACTAGCGACTCCATGCTGCGCGACATCGACTCGGAAACAGTTGATTTCGGCGACAACTTCGACGGTTCCCAGCAAGAACCCCTCGTACTCCCCGCACGCATCCCCCAAATTTTGCTCAACGGTTCCTCCGGGATTGCTGTAGGGATGGCCACCAACATTCCGCCGCACAATTTAGGCGAAATAATTGACGGTTTAGTAGCACTAATCCACAATCCAGCAATTACTGACCTGGAATTGATGCAGTACATCCCCGGCCCGGACTTTCCCACCGGAGGGCAAATTCTCGGTAGAGGCGGCATTCGCGATGCTTACACCACCGGGCGCGGTTCGATTACAATGCGCGGAGTCGCCGGCATTGAAACCATCGAACATCCCGGTCGCCCCGACAAAGAAGCAATTATTATCACCGAATTGCCTTACCAAACAAACAAGGCAGCGCTAATTGAGAAAATTGCCGAACTTGTCAACGACAAAAGATTAGATGGAATTTCCGACATTCGCGACGAAAGCGATAGAGACGGAATGCGAATCGTGATCGAACTCAAGCGCGACGCCTATCCCCGCGTCGTCCTCAACAATCTCTATAAACAAACACCCCTCCAAGCCAACTTTGGAGCCAATATGTTAGCGCTAGTAAATGGGGAACCCCAACTACTTACGCTCTCCCAATTCCTCAATGTCTTCCTAGATTTTCGCATTGAGACAATTACTCGCCGGACTCAATATGAGCTCCGTAAAGCAGAAGAACGCGACCACCTTCTGCAAGGCTTATTAATTGCCCTAGACAACTTAGATGCAATTATTCACCTAATTCGCGCCGCTGCCGACTCCGCAGCAGCCAAACAAGAATTGATGGATAATTACGGTCTTTCTGAACAGCAATCCGACGCAATTCTGCAAATGCAGCTCCGGCGTTTGACAGCATTAGAAGCGCAAAAAATTCAGCAAGAACACGAAGAATTGCGAACTAAAATCGCAGATTTGGAAGATATCTTAGCGCGCCGGGAACGCATCTTAGAAATCGCCGAATTTGAAGCCGTCGAAATCCAAACCAAAATCGCCACTCCTAGACGCAGCGTCATCGAACACGCCGAAGGAGAAATCGATGAAAGAGATTTAATTGCCAACGAACAAGCAATTATTCTAATCACAGAGCAAGGCTACATTAAGCGGATGCCTGTCAGCACTTTCGAGGCCCAAAGTCGCGCTACTCGCGGCAAAGCAGGCGCGAAAATGAAAGAAGACGACGGAGTAGAACATTTCCTTTCCTGCTGCGATCACGATAGCGTTTTGTTCTTCAGCGACAGAGGCGTAGTTTACTCTGTCAAAGCTTATCAAATTCCCATTTGTTCCCGGACTGCCCGCGGCACTCCTGTGGTGCAACTGCTGCCGATTCCTATAGAAGAAAAAATCACTTCTATGGTGTCAGTCACAGAATTCACCAGCGAAGAATACTTGGTAATGTTGACTCGCGGCGGCTACATCAAGAAAACCGCACTTTCAGCTTTTGGCAACATCCGCACTAATGGATTAATCGCGATTTCTCTAGAAGAAGGCGACCAACTGCGCTGGGTACGCAGAGCAAAAGTGGGTGACAGCATCATCATCGGTACGCGCCAAGGCATGGCAATTCATTTCCGCACCAATCACGAACAGTTGCGCCCAGTCGGCCGCGCGACGCGGGGTGTAAAATCAATGAAATTGCGATCGGGCGATGAGTTGATTAGCATGGACATTTTGCCCAGTTCAATTGTTGCCGAAATTGCTGAATTGGAAACTGAAGACTCGGAATTAGAGGGAGCTAATATTGCTCTATTAGAAACTGAAGACTCGGAATTAGAAGGAGGCGAAATTGCTGAATTGGACACTGAAGATGGGGAATTGGAAGACGAAGAATTAGAACTGCAAGCCGAGGAAATTGAAGGCGAAGAGGTCGAAGAAATTTCGACAGTTAGCAGCGAAGTTCCTTCGGTGTTGGTAATCACCACCAACGGCTACGGCAAGCGGGTTCCTGTGTCTCAATTCCGCCTCCAAAGACGGGCTGGTAAGGGATTGACGGCTACTAAATTCAAGTCTAAAAAGGGTAAGGATCAGGTAGCTGCGCTGCGAATTGTCAACGAAGATGACGAGTTGATGATCATTACCAACCGAGGTATTATTATCCGTCAGGCTGTGAGTGCAATTTCTACTCAATCGCGCACTGCAACGGGTGTGCGGGTGCAGCGGTTAGATGAGGATGATTCGATCGTAGCTGTGGCTTTAGTGCCGCCTGCTGGTGAAGAATCTGCCGAAGAATCGGAATCTGAGGAAGTGGCAGAATAGTCATAGGTTAATAGTTTGTAAGGTGCGCGCTGCGTACCTTACTGCTGAATGGTAAAAATGCGATCGTCTATTCCCGGTTTCTGCCTCCAAGACCGGTCAACATTTAATACTAATTCTGAAAAAATACCTGTAGGGACACGGCAATGCCGTGTTTTTAATGCGATCGTTGACAATCGAGCCGATAATTGCTATAGCATAATAGAATCAAAAAGTTAATAGCAAAAGTCGGTAAAAATGCCTTATTTAACAGCAGCAAACGACATCACAGCACTCATAGCTAAATTTTCCCAAGCTAAAATCCTGTGGGTGGATACAGAAATAGCCGACTATAAATCCAACCCCAGATTATCTCTGATTCAGGTGTTAGCTGACTCCACAGATTCCACCGGAGATGCCACTTTTATACTAGATGTCTTGGATCAACCTGAATTGGCAAAAGATTTCATCAACCAAATCATGGTCAATCCAGATATAGAAAAAGTCTTGCACAACGCCAGCTATGACATCAGATTTCTAGGCAATGACGACGCTCAAAATGTCACTTGCACATTAAAAATGGCGAGAAAGATTCCAGCTTACATTCTGCCCTTACCTAATCGACAACTCAAAACTTTAATAGAAACACTTTGCGGCATTACTTATGTAGATAAAACCGAACAAAGCGGCGATTGGGCAAAGCGTCCCCTGACCCAGAAGCAGCTAGAATATGCCAAGATGGATGCGGTTTATTTAGCTGGAGTGCATCGCCGCCTGCTAGAAATTCTTGCCCAATGTTACCCCGAACCCGCAGCGGAAAACTTGATAGCATTGGGCGAAAAATATCAGAAAATAGAATCTCAGTGGAAGCCACTAGATTCAGAAATCGCTGAAGTGAAAGAACGCCTTAAAGCAGGGATGCTGGCCCAAAAGCTCAAAGACAGTTCTTATTTTGAGCTTTCCAGTTCGATAGCTATGAAAGTAGATTTTCTCACCCTGGCAAGACTGACGCAAACTGAGGGAATTGAGTTAAATTTTCCGGTGACGCTGACGAAAGAAATTCAAAAACAGTTAGGCAAACTCATCGATCATCCATCTTTGGAGGTGGAGGATATTGCTAGTTGGCGGTTGAATTCTAATGTACAGCAGCGGCGAAAATCTACTAAGAAAATTGCGCCGGAACCGGAGAGTGAGGATTTAACAGCATTGGGGGAAAGGTACAAAGAAATTTTGCCTGAATGGAAGTTGCTGGATTCTGAAGTTGAGCATTTGAAAGAGCGCATTAAAAAAGCAATGTTGGTGCAAAATCAGGAAAATACTCCCCATTTTAAGTTATCCAGTTCCTCGATTTTAAAGGTAGATTTTGCTAGCTTGGCAAAACTTGCGCTATCTGCAGGAGTTGAGTTAGATTTTATGGTGACGCTGACTCAATACATCCAAAAGCGGTTAGGGGAAGCGATTAACAAAATTGATGTGCAAATTGAGTATATTACCAGTTGGCGGATGACGGCGAAGACTGTGGAAGATGAAGACGAGGAAATTCCGTTTTAAGTCAGGACTAAGGCAAGTGTCACACTTAAATCTACTTGTAAGGATTTAGTAGATTACCTGCCTCCTGCCGACACTCCTCAATATAATTTTTTAAAGTAGCTAGGGAGTTGTCAGATTTTGAATTAAGCCCTGAACCAAAAACACTCTTAATTGCTGTATCACATTCTCGAACAGGAACAATGAAATCTCGAATAGTCTCAAAGCCATCGGCTTTAATATTTCTGAGAACAAGTTGCTCTAAGCACCATAATCTATGATTTAGAGACTCTTTAATGATAGGTAAGTTAACTGTTGCTAAGGCTTTGATGAATCTTTTATCTCCAGTAAAAATCTGAGCAGATTTATCTTTTTGGATAAGTTTGATAGCATGACTTGTGAGAATTGCCTCACCTAGATCGATATTTTCAATATTGGATAATTGAATAAAAATTTCTTGGTCAATATCAGATTCAGATATTTTTGGTAAAGTCTTAGAAAGGTAAAGAACTTGTTTATAATTAATCAAAGGATCTTCGGGTTTTCGACTTTTCCCTCCTTCAAATTTTTTCCAATCGCCTTCAAATTTATATTGTGCCGTCTCTAGGATATTAACTTGCTCAGAACTAGCATCAAATAATTGAAGAGTCTTATCGAATAGCTGGAATGTAGCAAGCTTTTTAATTATGTCATTATCAATGCAATAGATACAACTAGACAAAGCTATTCTCCTAAAATCTGGTCTAAGTAATCAGCATTATCGTCACTTAATTCCTCCCAATTTAGATGCTGCTCTAAAAAATTGTTAATAGTCTTATGTCCTTCTTTAGTAGGATTGATTAAATTTACACATCCCATAGACAATGCAAAATAATTTCTATTATACCAGCCATAATTTAAAGCTAATGCAGATGGATCAATAGTTGAGTCACTTTGAACAAGTTGAATAATTTTATTCTTTAGGTCTTTTGCATTGTTAATTTTTTTCTGACCGAGGGAGTTATCAAAACTATTGACTAGCAGTTTAACTGCAAACTGATTGCTATCTCTTTCTTCTAGATCATCAGAGTCTTGCTTAATATCATCATCAATCAAAATACCTTCTTTAATATGACCAAGGGCAAGATGGCCCAGTTCATGGGCAAGATCGAATGCTAGACATACTGGTTGTGTCTTACCGCTACTCAAGACAATCACGGGATGCTCGGCTTGCCATTGGATCATGCCTCTAATTTTGCGGGTATTTTGAGGGTAATTCTTAAAATAGACAACAGCGATACCATGTTCCCAACAGTAATCGAGCAAGCTGTATAAAGTGACTTGAGGATGTTTGGCAACGATCTCTGAGCGGACTTGATGAGGGTCATATGGGATGGGTTTAAATTCGAGCTTTATAGCGTCAGCAACAACTTCAGCAACCCGTGAGGCAAGTTGATGAGCCACATCAGGTACATCTACTTTATCCTGTTGATGGTACTTGAATTTGGTGTGGAGTAAGGGCTTAAACTGAGGCTTCTGATTCTCGGCTAAGAGACTCTTGAGGTCTATGTGTAGACGTTGGGCAATATGACCAGCACCCTCTAGGACGGCGACTGGTTTATTGTCTAGTTCTTCATTCCACCAACTGGGCAAACCTTTTTCTTGAACGAAACGTTTTGGGAAACCGATCGCCGAGAGTTTTTTATAGAGAACAGACATTGATAATGTTTGTGTCATTGGCTTGCCCTCCTTATGAGAATTCGCGTAATATCATTGTAACCTAATTCCAGAGAATTTGGCTACTATTTTTTTATACAGCGTTGAGATCTATCCTACCATAGCATAAACTTTCGCAAAATCAACACCAAAGGAAAGTTACGAACCCGAACGATTCCCATCATAGAAAATTTGCGATCGCTCCTTTCGTCTTGGCAACCTAACACTTGTCCCATCTACCTATTTCCTAGTCGCCACCGCTGCGCCTTTGCGGTTAATTTCAATCACCCATATTTAACCAAGGTGGGCAAAAGCCCACCCTAATTCCTACTTCCCTACCGTGAAATACTCATTCTTAGCATACACGCTAATAATGCAGTCTCCGACTTCAAAAAACATCCCCTCTTGCTCATCTTTAGAAAATTGCAAGTTGCCGTATTTAGAATTAATTTCCTCAGCAGTCGCCGCTTTTGCCTCCATTTCATCGGGGATAAGTCCGGTAGAACCGATATAGAAAACCAGCGGTGAAACTTTTTCCCTGTACACTTTCTCAGCATAAGCGTCCAGTCCCTCGTTGGCATTAGCTAAAGCAGCGACAAATTCGTCTCGCTTGACATCTTCTCCCTGCCATTTCGCTTGCAAAAGGCGCAGCAAACTATCTGCACCCACTTTAGCTAAAGTAGCGCTAACAATTCCGTTATCCTCCAACCCCAAAAACTCATCGAAAATCAGTTTCATCAAGTCGTCAACTTTGGTAATTTTTGTTCGGGATGACAGCGTTTTGTGTGCGAAGACAACAGGCTCATCTAAGGTGATGTCAAAGGTCGGTTTTGCTAGCTTTTCGCCCGTGTTTTTTTGGTAAACTTCATAAAGGCGATCGAGAAATTTGTTGGCAGAGTGCAATTTGCCGAAGTTGAGGATGTTTTTGCTGCCGATGTCGATTTTGTAGCTGACTCGCGAATCTACTGAACCGTTGGCGATCGCACTTTTTAAATCTGTGTATTCCGTCGTCGTCGGAAAGTTGATGTAAAGGCTTTTTGACAGATAATGCTGTTTCAATTCTTCCAATTGTTCCGCAGTGTAAGCCTCGGATTCTTCCTTCAAATGAGCCGAGAGAATGCTAGAGAGAATTTTGATTTCTGCGAGTTCCTCAAACACTCCGTCAAGGCTGCCGTAACGCCCGTCAAAAGGCACGAGGGGCAAATTCTCTAACTTAATATCGTACTCTGAACGGAAGTCAAATTCTTGCACAGGCGAACCGTCTTTTTCAAGGACACCGCATTTTTTGAGCAAATCAAACACTGGTTTGCTGCTGATTTTGGTTCGCAGCGACTTAATATTAACTTCGCCGTCGCTGACAATAGTATAATTGTTGAAATTATTGAGGTCTGTAACTAGAATTCCCGCCACTTCTGCGATTAAAGTTTCATCCTCAACTTTTACCAGCTTAGCTTTTCGGGTAATCAGCATATTGATGGTAGCGGTATTTTGATTGATGGCAAATGAAGCCATTTGCACGTATTCGCCACCATCTAAGAATTCTGTTTTCAGCCAAGGCTTGACAAGGTTGCTGTTTTCGTCTCGCTTTCCTTCAATTCGCTTCAAACCTTTTCGCTGATAATTTTCTTGCAAGTGTTTCAAGTTGATGATGATGCTGTTGCTGTTTTCCTCCAATATCTTGATTAACTCCAGCAGCGAAATTTTCTCGCTGACTTTTACCCGATCGCCAATTTCATGATTTTTCAACACATCAGGCGCAAAGACAGCCTGTTCCAAATCTTCCGTAAACTCCGCTATTTGGGCATTTGTCAAAGCTTTCGCGTGTTTTTCCGTCAAAGTAGCGTCGAAGGTACTCACCAGCGCATACTTAGCCGTATTTAAATTGCCGTCAGCCAGGTTAGCTTTCGCAAAAGCCAACACAGACTCATCAGTTTGAGCAACGGGAACATCTAGTTTGTCATACTCATCTTTGACGACTTTCTGATATTTGTAAAACAGTCCCGGATCGTCTGCTTTCAGCCCGCAGATTTTCAGCGTACTCGATGAACCGTTGATTTTCTTGCCACTTTTGGAAACAAAAACTTGATAATCATATTCCTTAATTAACGGTTCTTCCAGCGGAGGTGCAACGGAACTGCCTAACAGTTTTGTGCTGTCGTAAAGAGCATCATAAACCATTTTGACTTCGCCAGCGCGGATGCAATTTCCCGATAATGTATTGGCGATTTTGGAGAGAAGTTTGAAGTCAGCACAGGCATAGGAGATAGTGTTAGCAAACACATCCATGTCTTTGAGCTCTTCGCAAATTTCCCCTAGTTTTGCAGCTTCGGAATTGGCACTGGGGTCATTTGCATAGCCGTCTGTGTGCAAATTGATCGCTGTCAATTCTCCCGCTTTAACCAGAGATTTAGCGAGTTCCATCGACTGCGATATGCAGGTAGAGCCAGCCGTGTGGATTTTTTGAATTTCTTTGATGTATGGAGAGTCAAACTTCAGCACTTCTTGAATGGGAATTCGCTGGAAATGACAAATTACGTTCCCCTTGTCAGCATAGGAAATCAGGCTGACAATTAGCTGGTAATTGTTGTATTCGTCTAAGGTCAAAAGCTTGATTAGGGTTTCTTTCAGCGGTTTTAAGTCATAATACATTGAGCCGGAACGGTCGATGATAATGATGCTGTGAGCGACGGATTTTTCTGGGATATCGCCTGGTGTTCTTTCTAAATTAATGCGATCGACTAGATAGAATGCCTTTGCGTTTCCGGCAAAATTGTAGAGGGTAAACTTGGTGCGAGTATTGGAGGCTGCTTGGCTGCTGGAACTTTTGACTTGAGATGATTGTTTCGCTTGCCGTGCCATAGTTTTCACCTATGTTGATTTTTTCCTCAACTTCATCATGACACGCGCTTATGTGGATGTCAAGGCCTGTGTGGAAAATTATCTGCGAAGCTGAATAAGCATTAATATTTAGCGCTGCGGTGTCAGGGAAAACTGCGGCGCTAGGCTAAAGGTGGGCTGTTTTGGCAAAAGTAGTGGATCTGCGTAATACCAATTTAATGTGAAGTTGCACATATCTCGATCCCCCTAAATCCCCCTTAAGAAGGGGAGTAGGGGTTGACTTTGATCGGAATCTTGTCCCCCCCTTATTAAGGGGGGCTAGGGGGGATCGGATTCTATGGAGGCTCATAAAAAATTGGTATAAGTCGTTTAGTAAATATTTAGTCAATCATGCTTTATTTAGAAAATCCGCTGCTCAAACTTTATCTAAATCTGATCGGATGGGTGGCGTTGGGATTTTTTCTCGGCCGCCAGCTACCGAGAAGCTATTCTACATATTTAGCCAAGTTTCTTTTCTTCTTTGGCACCCCATTGAGCATTGTTGCTTTTATCCGCAGCGCCAATTTGTCGGGTTCTATTTGGATGGCGCCGCTGATAGCTTGGGCGGCAATTTTAGCAGGTGGAGGACTCGCTGGGATTTTGATAAATTTCGGTGTCGGTGAGGAACGTTTCAAGACTCTTAATCCGATCGCCCAAAATAGCCGGGAACACACCAGCGCTTGGAGTTTGCCCACTCAAGGCAGCTTCTTATTGGCAGCGATGGTGGGTAATACAGGTTTTTTAGGCATTCCCGTCAGCTTGTCCTTATTAGGGTCGGAACACTTTGCCTGGGCGTTGTTTTACGACTTGCTAGGCACTACCGTGGGAATCAATATACTGGGAGTTGCTATTGCTTCTCACTGCGGTAAAAGCGATCGCCATCAGAGTTGGTTAAGTCCGGTGCGGGCAATTTTTCAGAATCCGGCACTGTGGGCTTTTGGTCTAGGGTTTGTCTCGCGCAGCTTGCCGTTGTCAGCACAAATCGCAGAATTGTTAACAACAAGTGCTTGGAGTGTAATTACTTTAGCTTTAATTACGATCGGGATGCAGTTGAGCAAGTTGAATTCCTTGCACAACCTCAAACAAGTTTTGGCTTGTCTGGCGATTAAAATGCTGTTAATTCCCTTGGTAATTGGCACGGGATTAACGTTTTTGGGGATCGCGGGGGCGCCGCGACTTGTGCTAGTGCTGCAAATGGCAATGCCTCCTGCTTTTGGTACTACATTGCTGGCAGAAGCTTTCAATCTCGATCGCGAATTAGCCGTAACTGCGATCGGCCTCGGCTGCGTTAGTTTATTATTCACTATTCCCCTATGGATGAGGCTATTTAATTTTTAATAAAAAAAATAGGAATTGCTCAGTTTTTAAACTGCCTTATTTCAGTGATCCCCATCACAAATATGGAGCCATATATGTCATCTTGATTTAAAATAATAATCACGGGACTGGGAAACTGTATTGGCTTCTGCTAATGTGGAAATACCTCGCTGAGGACGGGAACAATAAAAGTATGGCAAGTATAAATTTTACATTGAAAGGTTATCAACTTATCGATCGCATTTACTCAGGAACTCGCACCCTAGTTTATCGAGCTTTCCGCACTGGCGACAAACAGCCAGTCGCCATCAAAGTCTTGCGGAACCAGTATCCCAGCTTCAGCGAACTGGTGCAATTTCGCAATCAGTACACGATCGCCAAAAATCTCAACTTGCCCGGAATCATCGAAACCTACAGTTTAGAACCCTACCAAAACAGCTATGCGCTGGTAATGGAAGACTTTGGGGGAATTTCTCTGAACGAATGGATGGAAAAAGGGGAAACTGGGCCGTCTCTGAGCGAGTTTTTGCCAGTGGCGATCGACCTGAGTGATACATTAGATATACTCTACCGCCACCGCATTATTCACAAAGACATTAAACCAGCCAATATTTTAATTAATCCGCATACAAAACAAGTCAAACTCATTGACTTTAGTATTGCATCTTTGCTGCCAAGGGAAACTCAAACCCTGATGAATCCTAACGTCTTGGAAGGGACACTCAGCTATTTGTCTCCCGAACAAACGGGAAGGATGAATCGCGGCGTTGACTACCGCACTGACTTTTACTCTTTGGGCGTGACTTTTTACGAATTGCTGGCGGGACAATTGCCGTTTCAATCCAACGATGCGATGGAATTGGTACACAGTCATATTGCCAAGCAACCGCCATCACTCCATGAAATAAATCCCGCAATCCCGCCCATCCTGTCGGAGATTGTCAGCAAATTAATGGCAAAGAATGCCGAAGACCGCTATCAGAGTGCGTTGGGACTGAAATTCGATTTAGAATTTTGTTTGAAGCAACTTGAAGAAAACGGTAGGATAGAGAGTTTTACGATCGCCCAGAGGGATGTGGGCGATCGCTTCCTCATACCCGAAAAACTCTACGGTCGCGAAACCGAAGTTGCCGAATTGCTGGCAGCATTCGATCGAGTAGCAGGTTTTTCCCAGCAGCCATCAGAACAGGGTGGAGGCTGTGAGTTAATGTTAGTCGCGGGTTTTTCTGGGATTGGCAAAACTGCAATTGTCAATGAAGTTCACAAACCAATTGCCCGCCAGCGCGGCTATTTCATCAAAGGCAAATTCGACCAATTTAACCGCAACATTCCTTTTTCAGCTTTTGTCCAAGCATTTCGAGATTTAATGGGACAATTGTTGACCGCCAGTGACCAGGAGTTGAAAAATTGGCAAACTCAAATATTGCAAGCAGTGGGCGATAACGGACAAGTCATTATTGAAGTAATCCCAGAACTCGAAAGAATTATTGGGCCACAACCGCCCGCACTCGAATTATCAGGAACGGCTGCCCAAAATCGGTTTGATTTGCTGTTTCAAACTTTTATTCGCGTGTTCACCAAACCAGAACATCCCCTGGTGATGTTTTTGGATGACTTGCAGTGGGCTGATTCCGCCTCGCTGCGGTTAATGCAACTGCTGGTTGCCGAGTCAGCAACCGGCTATTTATTAGTAATTGGTGCCTACCGAGATAATGAAGTGTTTGCAGCACATCCGTTGATGCTGACACTGGATGCAATGGCAAAAGCTGGGGCGACGGTGAATACTCTGACGCTGGAACCGTTGAGTTCAGAAAGTCTAAATCATTTGGTTGCTGATACGCTCAATTGCGATCGATCTTGGGCAAGACCTTTGGCTGATTTGGTGGCACAAAAAACCCAAGGAAATCCCTTTTTTGCAACGCAGTTTCTCAAAGCACTGCATCAGGATGGGCTGATTGAGTTTGACCGGGTTGCTGGTTGTTGGCAGTGCGATATTGTGCGAGTTCGGGAGGCAGCGCTGACGGATGATGTGGTCGAGTTTATGGCGTTGCAGTTGCAAAAATTGCCGCCAGGAACTCAGAATGTGTTGAAGTTGGCTGCTTGTGTGGGGAATCAGTTTGATTTGGGGACTTTGGCAGTTGTCTCCCAGCAATTGGAAACGGAAACGGCGGCGGATTTGTGGAAGGCTTTGCAAGAGGGGTTAATCCTGCCTGAAAGTGAAGTCTACAAGTTTTATATGGGGCGAGAAAGACGGGAGGAGGCAGAAAATTCGGAGGTGGTGAATTACAAGTTTTTGCACGATCGCGTTCAGCAAGCCGCCTATTCTTTAATTCCCCAACAAGAGCGATCGCGCGTTCACTATCAGATCGGACAATTGCTGCTCCAGCAAAGTTTACCCGCAGCTATAGAAGAGCAAATTTTTTCAGTCGTCAATCAGTTGAATTATGGTATTGCGCTGATTGAAGACCAAACAGAACGATCTGAATTGGCACAACTCAACCTCACGGCTTGCCGCAAAGCCAGAGGCGCTACTGCTTATCAAGCTGCTCGCGAGTATGCGGAGATCGGGCTAAATTTGCTGGGAGAGAGCGCTTGGCAACGACAGTACGAGATGACCTTGAACTTGCACGACATAGCAGCAGAAGTGGCTTCACTCTGTGGCGATTTTGAGCGGATGGATCGGTGGATTGACACTGCGATTCATCATACCAGAACTCCCCTAGAGCGAGTCAGCGTTTACATCGTCAAAATTCAGGCTTTATCGTCCCAGAACAAGTTTTTAGAAGCAATTGCTATCGGTTTGTTGAGTCTCAAAGAATTAGGAGTTGAATTGCCCGATAGCGCTACATCAGAAGATATCCAGCAAGCAGTGCAGGAAATTAATAGCTTGATCGGCGATCGACCTATTGAAGAGTTATTCGATCTGCCAGCGATGGTCGATACCCAAAAGCTGGCCACGATGCAAGTGGCGGCAAGTCTGGTGTCAGTTTGTTATCTGGTTGGTTCGTCTTTGTTTGCGCTGGTGGCTGCCTTACAGGTAAATTTATCTATCCAATATGGCAACAGTCCTACTTCAGCTTTTAGCTATAGTTCTTATGGGATTATTCTCAACAACTTTCTACAAGATGTGACGGTAGCCGATCAGTTTGGCCGATTAGCTTATCGTCTTGGCAGTAGCGCGGAGGCCAAAAATAGTCGCTCTGCAAGTTGTGTTGTGATCGGACTCTTTTTGTACCATCGCAAATCGCATTTGCGGGAAACCCTCCCCATTCTTCAGGCAGGCTATCAAGCCGGATTAGAAACAGGAAATTTAGAGTTTGTGGGGTTTAATGGGCATGGATTTTGTCTACATTCCTACGGGTGCGGTCAGCCTTTAGCAGAACTCGATCCCCAAATTCGGGCATACCGTCAGCAATTACTCGACCTCAACCAACTAACGACGGCAAATTATTGTTCGATTTATTGGGAAACAACGCTGTTTTTATTGGGTAATCCAAACAACTTCGAGATTTCCTTTGAACAGGAACGCTATGAGGAGAAGCTGGTTTCTCAGTCGCTTGCCTCTAACGATTTTTACCGACTCTGCGTCTTCTATCTGTACAGGGCAACGTTGAGATTCCTGCTGGGAGAGATTGCTGGGGCCTCCGTATATGTCGATCGAGCAAGACAGTATCTAGCGGGATGTGCAGGAACTACTTCCGAAGCTGGTTTATATTTCTATGACTCACTCATAGCCCTTGCCACTCCTGAGTCCGAGACGCAGTTAGAAACTTCGTTGCAACGAGTTCAGGAAAATCAAAGGAAGTTGCAGCATTGGGCAGAACACGCCCCCATGAATTATTTGCATAAGTGGCAGTTGGTAGAAGCAGAGAAATACCGAGTTGCCAGACAGAGGGCAGAAGCTATTGAAATGTACGATCGGGCCATTTCTGGAGCGAAAGAAAACGAATACATCCAAGAAGAAGCTCTCGCTAACGAACTAGCAGCTAAATTCTACCTCGACTGGGGCAAAGAAAAAGTGGCGCAAGCTTATATGCAAGAAGCCTACTATTGTTATGCTCGCTGGGGTGCGAAAGCCAAAATCGATGACTTAGAAAAACACTATCCCCAACTTCTTGCTCCCATATTGCAGGCAAGAGAAAATCGTTTTGCAATCAGCGAAACCCGCCTCCACACAATCAATAAATCGTCAGTTTTACATCAAACCTTGCACACAACTCTATCTAGCAGTAGCAGTATTTACGAAGCCCTCGATTTCGCGACTATTCTCAAAGCCTCCCAAACTCTATCAAGTGAAATTCAATTAGAAAAAGTGCTGGCTGCACTGATGTCTGTGGTGATGGAAAATGCCGGGGCAAAAAAAGCAGTTTTGCTGTTGGTTAAGGAGGGAAATCTCGCGATCGAAGCTGTGGCCTCCTTCCATCGAGATGTCATCTCAATATCTGTACCGCTGTCAGCCAGCGACGAGGTTCCCGCTGCTGTGGTCAACTATGTTAAGCGGACTTGGAAAACTGTAGTTTTGGATAATGCAGCAGTACAAAGCGATTTTATTGCCGATCCGTATTTGCTCCAGGAAAAGCCCAAAAGTGTGCTGTGCGCGCCAATTTTAAATCAGGGTAAATTAATCGGGTTGCTATATCTAGAAAATAACTTGACAATTGGTGCATTTACAGAAGATCGTACTGAAGTTATCCAACTTTTGTGCGCCCAAGCGGCTATTTCTCTAGAAAATGCCCGCTTGTACCAACAATCTCAAGCTTATGCACAAGAATTAGAGCGATCGCTCTTTGATTTGCAGCAAGCACAGTTACAGATCGTGCAAAGCGAAAAAATGTCCACGTTGGGGAATCTCGTCACAGGAATAGCCCACGAAATTAATAATCCTGTCGGCTTTATTAGCGGCAATATTGAGGAAGCAATGACCACGATTAAAGATGTGATTTCCCACTTAAAATTATATCAAGAAAAATTGCCAAATCCCGGCGATGAAATTGAAGAAGATGCGGAGGATATTGATTTAGAGTATGCCTTAGAAGATTTGCCAAAGATGCTGTTGTCGATGAAAGTGGGGTGCGATCGCATTCGTGGCATTAGCACCAGCCTCCGCACCTTCTCCAGAGCCGATAAAGACTACAAAGTTCCGTTTAATATCCATGAAGGCATTGATAGTACCATCTTAATTTTGAAACATCGGCTGAAAGCCAACGATCACCATCCTGCGATCGAAGTCGTCACAGACTACGGCAATCTCCCCCAAATCGAATGCTTTCCGGGTCAACTGAACCAAGTCTTTATGAACCTGCTTGCTAACGCGATCGATGCTCTAGAAGAATCAAACCAAGGACGCAGTTTCGAGGCTCTTAAAACAAATCCATACTGTATCACAGTTCGTACCAGTCAGTCGGACGATCTGCACATCAAAATTCAGATTGCCGATAACGGTGCGGGCATGACAGAAGCCGTAAAAAAACGGATTTTTGACCATCTGTTCACAACGAAGGCAGTAGGAAAAGGTACCGGGTTAGGATTGGCGATCGCCCGCCAGATAGTAGTCGAAACCCACGGCGGAACAATTAATGTGAATTCTACTTTGGGGGGAGGGAGTGAATTTGAGATAGTGTTACCTATTACCGAATAAAAGTTGACTGTTGACGGTTGACGGTTGACGGTTGACTGTTGACTGTTGACTGTTGACTGTTGACTAATGACTAATGACTAATGACTGATGACTAATGACTAATGACTAATGACTGATGACTGATGACTAATGACTAATGACTAATGACTAATGACTAATGACTAATGACTAATCGGGCATTATACCAGCCCCGATCGCAACTCCCGACAGGGGTAAAACGAACCGCGCCCAAGACCAGATTACCAAAATCTCAATTATGCTAACCTAGGCAAGCAGCAATCCCTTGTCACGAAGGCGATTAACATAATTTCAAACAATTTATTTTATTGAGGACCGGTGTATCCCGTATGGCAAACCTGATCGGCACAGACAGCAACGACTTTCTTCTAGGAACTCCCCTGAGCGATCGAATTCGCGGCTTAGATGGCGATGACACGGCCCTGGGTGCGGGAGGAGATGACACCCTAGAGGGCGACGCCGGCAACGACCAGCTTCTTGGAGCTGACGGATCAGATTCGCTGCTTGGCGGTGAAGGAAATGACGAACTCATTGGCAACCAAGGCCGCGATTCTGCGAGCGGCGGGAACGGCGACGACTCGATCCGCGGCGGTTTGGGCAACGACATCCTCGAAGGCAACGACGGGATAGACAGCGTGGTGGGAGACGCTGGGGACGACTTAGTTTTTGGCAACGCAGGCTCGGATGTGATTGCCGGCGGTACTGGCAACGACACCCTCACAGGGGCTGACGGCGACGATTCCGTGTTCGGGAATGCTGATGACGACTTTCTCTACGGGGATTTTGGGAACGATTCTCTCAACGGCGGTAGCGGCAGCGATCAAATTTTGGGCGGTGGCGGCAACGATTTCTTTACCGCCGGCGAGGGTGACGACACTGTGTACGGCAATGCCGACAACGATTCGCTTTTGGGAGACGCTGGTAATGACCAGATATTCGGTGGCAAGGATAACGATACAGCTTTTGGCGGCAGCGGTTCCGATACCCTTCGTGGCGATGAAGGCGACGACTCGGTACTCGGAGAAGAAGGTAATGACTTCCTGTTTGGCGGCAAAGCTAATGATGGTCTCGACGGCGGTTTTGGCGATGACTCCTTGGCCGGAGGTATCGGCGACGATACCATTTTGGGCAGTTTCGGCAATGACAATTTATTTGGGGCAGAGGGTAATGATTCTTTAATCGGAGGCGAGGGTTCGGATACTCTGACTGGCGGCAGCGGCAGCGATGTCTTTGGATTGGGAGCCGGGCCTGGCAGCTTGAGTTTAATTACTGATTACAATGACACAGAGGATTTCTTTGGACTGCCGAGCAATTTATCTTTCGCTCAACTGCTAGTTACCCAAGGCAACGGTGCAAATGTCAGGGATACAGTAATTACGACGCTCGACGGCAAGCTTTTAGCAATTTTGATCGACACTCCGGCGGCGCTGATTGAGGCGAATGATTTTATCGCTGTGACTGGGACGGTTACTCCCAGGCCAACCACCATTACCACTACAACTACAACTACAGTTACAAGCACAATTACAGATCCAGCTCAACCTCAAACTTCAACTACAGAATCACTTCCAACTCCGCCTCCAACTCCAACTCCGCCTTCCACGGAAGCACCGACTCCAACTTCCACGGAAGAAGCGACGCCGACTCTCACGGAAGCACCGACTCCGACTCCGACTCCGACGCCGACGCCGACTCCGACTCCGACTCCCACAGCAGCACCGACTCCGACTCCCACAGCAGCACCGACTCCGACTCCCACAGCAGCACCGACTCCGACTCCGACGCCGACTGCTGCGAGGATTCCTACTGCCCCGACAGTTAGCGCACCTGATGATTCGCCTCTGGTGTCAATGAGTTCGATCCCTCAGACTCCCAGACTATTGCAAATGCAGGGCCAGACGCCGATATTCCCGACGACGGTGCCCAACCCGCTACCCTTACCTCCTACACCTTTTCCTACACCTTTCTAGTTCTAAGTGCGATCGCGCCGCTGTGTGATGAGTTATGAGTTAATGTAAAACTCACTAAACTCATCACTCAAAACTATTTAACGTCTTGGGGAGTTTCGGCCGAGTCTTCTGACGACTCGGCTGGAGAATCTTCTAGGGGAGATAATTGTTGGCTGTACCCCAAGAGCGATCGAAGTTTCATGCGGTGGATGTAAGGCCAGCCGCCATTGGCTTCAATATTCCTGAGCAGTTTGTAAAGTGCTTGGCGGTTGTCGGGAAAAGACGCTTGAAACAAACCGTCCCGAATTTCCCGGTGCGAAGCTTCCAGCCTCCGCAGCAGGGCCAAAAGCAGCAGACTGTCTCCCTGACAACTTTCGGCTAAAGTCCGAATCGCCTCTGTCAGCGATTGCATTTGAGACTGCAACTTTTCTGACTCTAAATCTTTGCCGTTGTCCATACTGCTGCTTCCTTTGAAATCTACAAGGCCTTTGTCCCCAGCCTTTTGGTCAACCGACTAATCGAGCTAGTCGCGATCGCCATTCGGGGTCATAAGCAAAGTAACTTAAGTAGGTTGACTTAAGCAATATTAATTTGCAGTCCAAGTCAGGAAAAGAGCACCACCCGTCGTACCATGTGTATTGGGCTGCGATCCGAACATGATTGAGAAATCATAAGTTCATGCTTATTTTCACGGCGCACTAGCTTGATTTTTTGAGTCAATGCCAGTCTCAGTGAAGCGAGGGATCAGGATCTAAATGCTACCCTAAGCGCTGGCCTAGCCTGCCGGCGGGCAATTATATTTTGCTCGAACTAGGGCTTTTTCTTAATATAATCCGATGTTGGATATTGAGGTTTGCAATGAAATATCGTGCTTTAATTGTTGCACTTTTAGCTTTTTGCATGAGTGCGCTGGTTGCTTGTTCTTCTGCTCCTGACACGACGGTGGCGACTACCGAGTTGCTCACCTACGACCAGATTAGAGGTACTGGCTTGGCTAATAACTGCCCTAGCTTGGCAGAAACCTCTCGGGGATCGATCCCCATCGAAGCGGGCGCCACCTATAAACTGACTGGTTTGTGTTTGCAGCCCACAACTTATTTTGTCAAGGAAGAACCAGCAAACAAACGCCAAGAAGCGGAATTTGTGCCTGGTAAATTGCTGACCCGGTTCACGTCCAGCATTGACCAAGTTCAAGGTACACTCAATGTCGGTACTGACGGAACTCTGACTTTCACAGAAGAAGACGGCTTGGATTTTCAAGCTATTACGATTCAATTACCGGGCGGAGAGCAAGTACCTTTCTTGTTTACCATTAAACAGCTAGTGGCAAGTTCCGAACCTGGAGTAGTTGCTATCAATACTTCCACCGATTTGAGAGGCGAGTTTAACGTTCCTTCTTACCGCAGCGCAGGCTTTTTAGACCCTAAAGCTCGCGGGGTATCGACTGGCTACGACAATGCTGTAGCGCTTCCGGCTACTGACAATTCCAAACGTGTGCGGGCTAATGTTAAGGTAGCTGACACGCGCACCAAGGCGGGCAAAATTTCTCTCCAAGTTGCTAAAGTCAACAGCGCCACTGGCGAAGTTGGCGGGATTTTTGAGAGCACGCAGCCTTCTGATACTGATTTGGGAGCTAGACCGGCTCTGGACGTGAAAATTCGGGGTTTGTTTTACGCTCGTATTGAGCCTTCTGTATCGTAAAATTGGCTTTCTGGATCGATCGAACTTGAGCAGTTTCTGTCCGTAAAGCTCCTGCTCGCCCTTCATTAGCCAACAGTCTTGAGCAATATAACTTAGGACTGTTGACTAATGACTAAATTTATGATTTAATTGTGGTCATTCGCAAGTTATGAAGTTGAGATTTTTTGTTAATTAAAGTATTGTATTCCAAGCGCTTTCTGCTTATAATTAATATATTTTTCAAAAATCCTGGTTAAATTGGGGATTCGGCCGAAGGCCTTCTACCTGCTAAAAGTCTGCCTTATTCCGAAAACCTTCGGATAATACCGCTAAATCCGTTCACGTTCCGAAAACTCAACTGGTGTGTCCGCTATCACACCCATTAAGTGCTAGGATTACACTACCTAAAAGTGAATTTTTTTAGACTAGATTGGAAACTAGATCTAAAGCAACTTCAGTCCTCTGCTCTACCCACCCTTATGTCACCATGTCTACCACACTGCCGAACGAGCTAAAAAGCGAAAATTTGCAATTGTTGCGCGAGTACCAACTTTCTGGATCCAATGAAATCCGCAATCAGTTAGTTAAACTGAATACTGGACTGGTCAGAAAAGAAGTTTACCACTGGATAAACCAGTGCGGTGAAAGCTACGACGATTTGCTGCAAGTCGGATGTATTGGGTTGATCAGGGCGATCGAGCGGTTTGATATCGCCAAGGGGCACGCTTTTAGTTCCTTTGCAATTCCCTACATTCGGGGCGAAATTCAACACTACTTGCGGGACAAAAGCCCTTCTGTGCGGTTTCCCCGCCACTGGCAGTCCCTGGAACGCAAATCAGTAGCAGCGATCAAGGATTTGCAGGTGCAGTTAAACCGCAAGCCTACGGATGCTGAAGTAGCAGCAGTCCTTGAGGTTTCTGTAGAAGAATGGCAAGAAATTAAGTTGGCCCATCTCAACAGATCGCCTCTGAGTTTGGACGCGCCGATGCAAGATGAAGATGAGGGGGCTACTTGTCTGGGAGAATTGGTGCCCGATAGCAAGTATCGGAGTTTTCAGTTGGCGCAAGAGGATCAAATTCGCGTACAGCAAGCTTTGGCTATGTTGGAACAACGGACTCGCGAGATATTGGAGTTTGTTTTTCTCTACGATTTGACGCAGAAGGAAACCGCTGAACGTTTGGGTATCAGTGCGGTGACTGTTTCTCGGCGAGTTAAGAAGGGGCTGGATTTGCTCAAAGAAATTATGACTAAACAGCTTTAGTTATTAGTCATTAGTCATTGGTCATTAGTCATTAGTCATTTGTCAGCAGTAGTTATACCAATTCACAAAAGTAGTGCGACATATAAATTATCAGCTATCGTCTGTAGGGAAACGGCACTGCCGTGTCCGGCCGAGGGTGAGAGTGAATGAACGATAATTTATATAAGACAATTACTGTAGCAAGAGTTTTTTAAATTGGTATTAGTCAACAGTCAGCAGTAGTCAGTCAATAGTCAACAGCGATCGGTAATTAGTCAGTTGCTACCAAGAACAAATAACAAATGACTAATGACTAATGACTAATGACTAATGACTAATTTTTAGAGGCTGCGGACAAATTTATCGAGCCTTTCTACGGCTTTTTTAATTGTGCCTAAATCGGTAGCGTAAGACAAGCGAATATGGTCGTCTGCACCAAACGCAATCCCCGGAATAACTGCTACTTGCTGTTGTTCTAAGAAAGCGTCACAAAATTCCAAAGAATTCATTCCCGTCTTGCTGATGTTGACAAACATATAGAAAGCACCGTCTGGTTTAATACAGCTAATTCCAGGGACAGCATCGAGTAATTCAAATATTACCTGGCGCCTTTCGGTAAAAGCTAGACGCATTTTTTCTACAGATTCTTGGCTGCTTTCCAAAGCTGCGATCGCGCCGTACTGTGCAAAGGTACACACATTTGAGGTACTGTGACCTTGAATGGTGCTGGTGGCTTTGATTAATTCGATCGGCCCGGCCAAATAACCGATTCGCCAGCCTGTCATCGAGTAAGCTTTAGCAAAACCGCTGCTGATCAGGGTGCGATCAAAGATTTCTTTGCCCAGGGAACCGATGCTGACGTGTTGGGCGTCGTCATATATAATTTTTTCGTAAATCTCGTCAGCAACGACTAAAATATCTCGATCGACTATCACCTCGGCCAAGGCTTGGATTTCCGCCGGAGTATACACCATTCCCGTAGGGTTAGAAGGCGAATTCAGTACAAATAACTTGGTTTTGGGAGTAATCGCTCGACTCAGTTGTTCCGGTGTAATTTTATATCCTGTAGAAGCATCAGTCCGTACAATTACTGGCTTGCCGCTAGCGAGTTTAACCATTTCAGGGTAGCTTAGCCAGTAGGGAGCCGGAATAATTACTTCCTCTCCCGGCTCGATCAGAGCCATCATCAGATTGTAGAGGGAATGTTTGCCGCCGTTGGTGACAATGATATTTTCTGGTTGATAGTTGAGATTGTTGTCGGATTGGAGTTTGCGGGCGATCGCAGCTTTTAACTGCGGTTCCCCAGCCACAGGGCCGTACTTAGTCTTCCCCGCGTCTAAAGCTTGTTTTGCCGCTGCTTTAATGTGTTCGGGGGTATCAAAGTCGGGTTCTCCCGTACTCAAACTACAGACATCAATCCCTTCGGCCTTCATGGCTTTAGCCTTAGCTGCGATCGCCAAGGTTATAGAAGGAGAAACCTCACCCACTCGTGCTGCCAACTTAATCATTGGATTTTAGATATTAGATTTTTGACTTTCGATCATAGGGTGACAAATGTTGATATTCAACCCTGTTGTTAGGGAATTATGACATTTGTTTACATAGTACGTAAAGGATTAAGCAATTAAAGAATAAAAATTAAAGAAGCTCTTAGTTTTAATTTTTATTTTTTAATTTTTAAATTTTGACGTTATTATTGTACCATTTTTGATGCCTCGTTACCCTCAACGCCGATCTGCAAGCTTATGGATCTCAAATCTCTGATTCGCGACATTCCTGATTTCCCCAAGCCGGGAATTCTGTTTCGAGACATTACAACTTTGTTGCGCGACCCGCAAGGGCTGAGCTACACCATTGACAGCTTAGCGGAAAAATGCTCTGCAATGTCTGTTGACTATGTGGTGGGCATGGAATCGCGGGGCTTTATATTTGGCGCGCCGTTGGCTTATAAAATGGGAATAGGCTTTATTCCTGTCCGCAAACCGGGGAAACTGCCAGGTGCGGTTCATTTTGCTGAGTACGAGTTGGAATACGGTGTCGATCGACTGGAGATGCACCAAGATGCGATGACATCCGGCAGCCGGGTGCTGATTGTGGACGATTTAATCGCCACTGGCGGAACAGCCGCGGCGACAGCTAAATTGTTGGAGCAAGCTGGCTGCGAGCTTGTCGGTTTTGCTTTTATCATTGAATTGCAGGCTTTGGGCGGCAGGCAGAAATTGCCCGATGTGCCGATCGTCACGCTAGTGGAGTATTAGTCAGTTAACTGTTGACTGTTGACAGTTGACTGTTAACAGTTGACTGTTGACTGCTGAATAAAAACTACTGACAAATAATATCGTTGAGCTCTGCATCGGAATGATTCAACTCTCTCTTCTCTTTCTCTGCGTTCTCTGCGTTCTCTGTGGTTAAATCATTCCGATGCAACCGGAATTAATATCATTCACAATTCTTCAAATCTAAAATCTAAAATCTAAAATCGTATGACTTCTATTAAATTGAATCGAAATTGGCGAATGTTGAATTCTCTGTTTGGCAGCGAGACATTTACTTATGTTCTCAAGCGACTGTTGCAGGCACTTTTAACCCTATTTTTGGCATCAATGCTTTGTTTTGCAATTATTGAGCTAGCACCGGGAAATTACTTGGATACTTTGAGCCAAAATCCCAAGATTTCGCCGGAGACACTCAAACAACTCGAACAGCAGTTCGGCTTAGATAAACCAGCTATTGTGCAGTATTGGCGGTGGCTGCAACAAATTGTGACGCGGGGGAATTTTGGCACGAGTTTTGTGTATCAGCGATCCGTAGCTTCACTGCTGTGGGAACGGGTACCGGCCACGTTATTGATGGCGATCGCATCTTTGATTGTAACTTGGGCGATCGCCATTCCTTTGGGAATTGTCGCCGCCGTCAATCAAAACCGCACAGTCGATCGAGTTCTGCAAATAGTTAGCTACACCGGACAAGGATTTCCGAGCTTTATCACAGCTTTGCTGCTGCTATTTTTTGCTCAGAATACTTCGCCTCTGTTTCCCATCGGAGGAATGACAAGTATTGACCACGCAGACTTACCTTGGTGGGGTCAAATCCTCGATTACGGCTGGCACTTAATTTTGCCAACTGTCGCCCTCAGCCTTACTGGTTTTGCTGGTTTGCAAAGATTGATGCGCGGACAATTTTTGGACGTGCTGCGTCAAGATTATATCCGAACAGCACGGGCTAAAGGTTTGCCGGACGATCGAGTAATTTACATTCATGCTTTGCGGAATGCTGTTAATCCGTTGATTACGCTATTGGGTTTTGAGTTTGCTAGTTTGTTGAGCGGTGCGTTTATTGCCGAATATTTCTTTAATTGGCCGGGTTTGGGAAAGCTGACTCTGGAAGCCGTGACTAATCAAGATTTGTATTTAGTAATGGCGAGTTTGATGATGGGTGCGACGATGTTGATTGTGGGGAATTTGTTGGCGGATTTGCTGCTGAAAGCTGTCGATCCTCGGATTAAGCTGGAAGATTTGAAATAGTAGACTTAATGCAGTAACAGAAGGTAAGCAATGGCGATTTGTAATAGTCAATAGTCAACAGTATTCCATTACCCATCTCGGAGTGTTTATGTCAGAAAAACAACCAAACGAGCCAATTAGTTTTAGCAGCTTTGCCAACTGGTGCCGACATATTGACAGTCTTTCACAAAAGGCAAGGCACACAGTTAAAGTGTTGTTAAAAGAGGCTGGCACTGATGACCCTGAAGCAGCGGAGCAGATACTTTCAAGCATGACCACACTGAATCTGTGCAGCAATAGAATTACCGACATCAGCTCCGTCGGCTCGCTCACCAATCTGACCACACTGCATCTGAGCAGCAATCAAATTAGCGACATCAGCTTCCTCGGCTCGCTCACCAATCTGACCACACTCGATCTCTGCGGCAATCAAATTAGCGACATCAGCTTCCTCGGCTCGCTCACCAATCTGACAACACTGCATCTCTACAGCAATCAAATTACCAACATCAGCTTCCTCGGCTCGCTCACCAATCTGACAACACTCGATCTCTACAACAATCAAATTACCGACTTCAGCGCCTTGCGCTCACTCACCAATCTGACCACACTCGATCTCTGCGGCAATCAAATTAGCGACATCAGCTTCCTCGGCTCGCTCACCAATCT
>NZ_JAUBRA010000075.1:0-31314 GCF_036701555.1 Microcoleus sp. Pol10D4 | reverse complement strand
CCTGTTTTTCTTGCACCCTTACTACTTTTTTGGTCGGAAAATCCCTACACTGTTTACTTTTCTCACTGATTCAGCAAGCCCCAACTAGAGTTTTAGCAATATTTTCCGCCTCCGCCTCCGATGCTGCAGTTACCAGCACCACCCCAAAATTAATTGTCATAGTCAACAGTGAACAGTGAACAGTGAACAGTGAACAGTCAATCGATTTTAGATTTTAGATTTTAGATTTTAGATTTTAGAATTGAAGCATTGACCCCACGGATAAATTCGGGGGCAAGTTTCCTCGGATACAGGTTTTTTATTTCTGGGTTCTGAGTCTCCGAAGGAATGAATCCGAGGGCTTGTATCCTGGATGCTTTCGGTCAACAGTCAACAGTCATCAGTCAACAATCAACCGTTAATCTCATTAACTTCCCAAGAATTAACTCTGCCCGCCCCAGCTAAGGAAAAATAGCGTCTAGTAGATTCCGGCAAAATGGCTCCCGCCAACAAAGCATTATCTAAATTAGCTCCTATTAACGTCGCCTCGCTCAAATCTGCTGCCATCAAATCTGCTTGACACAACTTTGCCCAATTCAGATTTGCCCCTCTCAAACAACTTCCCCTCAACTTAGCCCCGGTTAAGTTTGCACCCGCCAACTTCACCCCACGCAACTGAGCCGCGCTGAAATTTGCTCCCGCCAAATTCGAGCCTTCCAAATTAGCTCCCATTAGTTTAGCTTCGCTCACGTTAACGCCGCTCAAATCTGCACCGCAGAGATTCACCCCTGCCAACTGCGCTCGCCGCAGACTGACTCCTGTTAATTGAGCTCCAAAAAGTTTTGCACTATTGAGCCTTGCACCGTAAAGGTTTGCCCACTTAAAATTAGCTGCCGTCAGATTAGCGCCCAGCAAGTTAACTAATTGCAAGTCGGCGCTGCACAAATTGGCATTCCACAAGACAGCACCCCGCAGGTTTGCGCCAGTTAAAGTTGCGCCACTTAACTTTGCTCTCGGCAATTTTGCTTTTACCAAAAAAGCACCGCTGAGATTGGCTTTTGTCAAATCTGCACCTGAGAGTTGGGTTTCACCCATTTTGGCAAAAGTTAGATTTGCTCTGTGCAGCAGTGCACCTTTGAGTGTTGCTTTGGTGAGAAACGCCCTGCTGAGGTTCGCCCCTGAAAGATTAGCTCGCGAAAGGTTGACTCCGATTAAGATTGCTCCGCTGAGGTCTTTCCCGCTGAGGTCGGCTTCAGTAAAGTCTCTTTCTCCTTTTTCGTAATTGTTGAGCAGTTCACTAACTTCCATAGGGCATCATACCTTCTATGATTGTGGGGTTTCGATCCAGAAATCTTTACTGTTAAGGTTGTTTCAGAAAGGAAACTGTTTTAGAAAGGAAACTGTTTTAGCCTTTGCCTCAAACGGTATAAATTTCATTAACATCACTTTCTGTTTAAAGGCAATCTCTTAATAAAGATTTTATATCTTCCACGGGGTAGCGATCGCCCTTTCGGTATTTTTGAATTAAAAGTTAATGTTTTGTGACATAGATAGTCCTTGCTTAACGATCGACCGTTATTCGCAACTTCAGGCGCAGCGTGCCCTTGAATCCTGCAGGAGGTTGCCAGGAACTCAAGGCCATCTTGAGAGTTTCTACTGCGTCTGTTGCTTGCAGCGTCGAGGTTGTAGTGTCTATCGCCAATCGGGTAACGCGGCCGTCTTGTACCAATAACTTCCATACCGTTTCACCGCTAACCCCCGCCGGGAGATTAACAGATTGCAGGTATTGATTCAAAGCCGCGATCGCCCCGGCATCCAACCCTTCGGCGCTAACTACTTGGAGGCGAGAAGCCAAAGGCTTGGGGCGTTGCAACTCACCGTAACCGGGCTGGCGCGGCGGCATAACAGGAGCTGGCCTCACTGGTGCCGAGCTGCGGGTCGAGGTAACGCTGCGACTGCCGCCTCTTGTTGGCTCTGCCTCCTCCGACTGGAAAATACCTTCATAGCTGACACCCTGCGGCAATTCCACAGGCACTTGCACGCGGCGACGAGATCCATCAGGTTCGACTCGCACTTCTTCACTCACAGCCACAAAAGCCGTGTATTCCGACAGCAAGCGATAAGTCAGAGCAGTATTAATTACAGCTTCCACCAGAGATTTAGTCTCGCCACCAAACATTTGATTCATTAAATCTTTAATGCGCGATCGCCCCCAAAGTTGAGCTACCGCCGGATTGCCAAAATCCGTAGCGGTTGCTGCGACTGAAGTAGACTCCCGCTGCCGCCCGCCGGATTGAGCAAAATTAACAGGTAAAACTTGCTCGTAAGCTTTGCCACCTGCAAGAGTGCCGCGGATGCGAAGTTGACCGTTAGCTCGATCGGTCTTTTTGCCAAACAAAACCAGCGGCTGACTCGCAAACAAGTCTGGGGGTGCGATCGGATAAATCTCCGGTTTTTCCCCCATCCCTTCCCAACTAATTTGAATATTAGTCAATACCGGACTATTAATTTCCCGAAAAAACTTTTCTGCCGCTTCTGCTGACTGTTCATCTTGACGAATTACTTGAGACGTGCCTCTTCCCACTTCCGCCAAACGGTTAATCAAAAACCGATTCACCGAACCGCCGACACCAAAACTATAAAGTCGATTTCCCGGTTTCAGACTTTCCTGAACCCGCGCTAGCACTTCATTTTCATTACCAATGTAACCGTCAGTAATTAGTACAATACTCCGCAGCCTTCCCGTTGCCGCCGCCGGAAAATTCATCACGGTTTGAATACCGTTAAGCAGTTCAGTACCACCGTTAGCCTGCAACTTGTCGATATAATTAATTGCGCTTTGTCGATTTTCTGCCGTATTCGCTAAAGGAGTATTTGAAAGCGCTTTCGCAGTATTTGCAAAATCAATAATAGTAAAAGTATCGTTGGGATTCAGCCCTTGAATAAAGCGGCGCATCAACTCCTTAGATTTTGCCAGCGGTTCGCCCTGCTGAGAACCGGAAGTATCCATCAGAAACACGACATCTTTAGGTACAATTTCATTAGTTTTGTAATTTAATGCCGGAATCAAATAAGTAGCAAAATGACCGCCCCGCTGGTCGGATTGAGTCAAGACAGTTGCGCGCGTATTTTCGCCCGCCACTCGATAGCGCAAAATTAAATCTTTATTGGGAATTGTGTCAGAATTGGCTAATTGGACTTGCACAATATTTCCCCTGCGGTCAGTTGTAATTTGATGGGAAGTAGAGCGGACATCGCCGATCGCAACGCCGGCATCTATTTCTACCGAAACAGCGATATTGTGACCCGAGATCCTTCCTGGAGGCAAAACAGGCGGGTTAATGCGATCGGCATCGGTATTAACCCTCCCCTGCCCCCCCCTTGCTAAGGGGGGAAATTGAGAATCGCCCCCCCTTACTAAGGCGGGGTTGGAAGGGGTCGAATTTGCCGAAATATAGCGAGGCCCAACCACCATTGGAAACACAAATTCGTAATCGCCGCCGACAAATTTGAGACTTTCCGTGTAGCGAATCGTAACTTCAATTTTTTCTCCCGGTTTGATATTAGCGAGAGACTGAGTAAAAATATTGGATCGTTCTTGTTCCAACAAACCCGCACTCCGGCCTTGCTTTCTGGCTTGTTCGTAAATTTCCAAAGCTTCCTCGCGGCGTTTGATATCAGCTTTAATAGTTCGTGAGCCTATTTTAATTTCCATATCATCTACCGCCGCTTCATCGGGCAAAGGAAATACATAAACAGCTTCTATAGATTCGAGAAAAGGATTTTCAAACTTCTGAACAACTTCGACGCGGGAGATATTGCCAGTTATTTTGGCTTTAACTTCAGTCTGCTTGAGAGGAAAGACTTGTTCTGAGGCCGTATTTTGAGTTTTGACGAACAAACCGCCGACTGGACAGCGAGTTTCGGGCGATCGTCCGCCATTGCAATTAACATCGTTACTAGCGAGGATTTTCGGCGACGCAGACGAATAATTTTCCCCAAGAGCATTGGCCCGCGCCGTATTTGGAGCGAGCCACACGCCACACTCGATGGCTGCGAGCAATGCGATACCAGCAGAAAGCAACCGTTGAGGGGATAGAACGCAGACAAACTTCATAGCAGTTTTTTTTAGCAGACTTGAGGTGCTTTGTGTACCATGACTTTACGATTGCCGAAACGTTCCTGAGTTAGCTTTTTGGGAAAAATGACTGAGCGCGTAGGGCTGATTTGAGATTTGAGATTTGAGATTTTAGATTGACTCGCCTAGGGGCCGACTGGGAGGCGGGAACTTTTGTCGAAGCCATGATTGCTCTGTCCGACTGCTGTCGTCGGCTTGCATCTGTATTTGGGTGAGGTCGGTTGAGGCGATCGTCCGCGAACCCAACCTAGAAGATTGTATGATAGTTAAATAATTAAATAACTCTAACATCAACCTCTCAAGCTCTAATAAATTGAAAAAGCCATGAATTTTATTAACCCCAAAACCGACTTTGCCTTTAAAAAAATCTTCGGATCTGCTGGCAGCAAAGACATTTTGATTAGCTTCTTAAATGCCATCCTCTACGAAGCGCAGCCAGTCATCGAAGATTTAGAAATTATTGACCCTTATTTAGCTCCCAAAATCAAAGGAGTCAAAGATACTTACTTGGATGTCAAAGCTAAAATTAGTGGCAGCAAAACTGTGATCATTGAAATGCAAGTATTGAATGTAGAATCGTTTGAAAAGCGGATTTTATACAATGCTACCAAAGCTTACTCATTGCAATTGAAAAGCGGAGAAAACTACAACCTCTTAAATCCCGTGATTGCCTTGACGATTACAGATTTCCAAATGTTTGAGCATCTGGAAACAGTAATTTCGCGGTTTTGTATCAAAGAAAAAAACAACTTGGTCGATTATTTGGCGGATGAATTAGAATTTGTATTTGTTGAGTTGCCAAAATTTGACAAGACTTTAGCAGAACTAGAGACTCTGACTGATAAGTGGATATATTTCATGAAAACCGCTCGGACTTTAAGGTCTGTGCCGGAAGAGTTGGGAAATGTACCGGAACTCCGCAAAGCTTTTACAATTGCCAATGAAGCGAATCTCGATCCTGATGAATTGGAAGATTTAGAAAGGCGAGAAATTTTTATTCAAGACCAGCGCGGTGCAATTACCAAAGCTACCAGAATCGGGATAGAACAAGGAATCAGACAAGGCATCGAACAAGGCATCGAACAAGGCATCAAACAAGGAAATGTGACATTAATTGTTCGTCAGTTGGAGCACAGTGTCGGCGTGCTGTCGCCGGAGATTCAAACTCGCATCGCTCAGTTATCCGCTCAGCAATTACAGAGTTTAGGAGAGGCGCTATTAGACTTTGCCAGTGTGTCAGATTTGACAACTTGGTTGCAAGCACATAACAATCGTCAATAATTTGGTCAAATGGGTGTAGGGGGCAATCCCCCGTGGTTGCCCTTATGGATTACCTATGTCACATTTGAGTCTGACCTGACATTGAAACATCTAAAGTCGAAAATCCTATGAGCAAATTTGTGTTTGTGACTGGCGGCGTGGTTTCCAGTATCGGCAAGGGAATTGTCGGTGCTTCCTTGGGCCGCCTATTGAAGTCGCGGGACTATTCTGTCTCGATTTTGAAGCTAGACCCCTATATTAACGTTGACCCCGGCACTCTGAGCCCGTTTCAGCACGGAGAAGTCTTTGTCACGCAAGACGGTGCGGAAACTGACCTGGATTTGGGACACTACGAGCGTTTTACCGATACTTCCATGTCTCGCCTCAATAGCGTCACCACGGGTTCCATCTATCAAGCGGTGATCAACAAAGAACGCCGCGGTGAGTATCAGGGGAGCACGGTGCAGGTGATTCCACACATCACTAACGAGATTAAAGAGCGAATTCACCGGGTAGCAAAAAATACTAATCCTGATGTGGTGATTACGGAAATCGGCGGAACGGTGGGAGATATTGAATCTTTGCCGTTTTTGGAGGCAATTCGCCAGTTTCGCAAGGATGTAGGCCGGCAAAATGTTGTGTATATGCACGTCACGCTGATACCTTGGATTCCTTCGGCTGGGGAGATGAAAACTAAACCGACTCAGCATTCGGTGAAGGAATTGCGGTCGATCGGCATTCAACCAGATATTTTAGTCTGTCGGTGCGATCGCCCGCTGTCTTTGGGCATGAAACAGAAATTGTCGGAATTCTGCAACGTACCCGAAGAATGTGTCATCACATCTCAAGATGCTAAAAGTATCTACGAAGTACCCCTGATGATGGAACAGGAAGGTTTGGCGCAACAAACGCTCAATTTGCTGCAACTCGAACATCGCCAGCCAGATTTGCATCAGTGGCAAACTTTAGTCAACAGGCTTTACAGTCCCAATCACAAAATTGATATTGCTTTAGTTGGCAAATACGTGCGGTTGAACGATGCTTATCTTTCGGTAGTCGAAGCTTTGCGGCACGCGGCAATTGCGATCGGCTGCGACCTGAATTTGCACTGGATTAACTCAGAAGATTTAGAATCGGGAAACCTCGATAATTATCTCAAAGGTATCAACGGCATTCTTGTACCGGGAGGTTTTGGGGTTCGGGGAGTTGACGGCAAAATAGCGGCGATCGAATATGCCAAACACCATAAAATACCCTTTTTGGGATTGTGTTTGGGGATGCAGTGTGCTGTGATTGAATGGGCGCGCCACATCGCCCAACTAAAGGATGCCAACAGCGCTGAATTTGACCCGGATACAGCAAATCCGGTAATTAATTTATTGCCAGAACAGCAAGATGTAGTCGATTTGGGCGGTACAATGCGACTGGGTTTGTATCCGTGCCGCGTCAACCCAGACACGCTAGCTTTCAAACTTTATCAGAAAGAAGTGATTTACGAGCGGCACCGCCATCGGTACGAATTTAACAACGCCTACCGCAATCTTTTCTTAGAATCAGGTTATGCAGTCTCCGGTACATCTCCAGACGGCCGATTGGTAGAAATGATCGAATTTCCCAACCATCCCTTTTTCATAGCCTGCCAATTTCACCCCGAATTCCAATCTCGACCTAGCGCCCCCCACCCATTGTTTCAAGGGTTTATCCAGGCCGCTAGCATCCAGGGAAAGCAGGATGTTTTAGAAGATGAGGGTCGCGACTTGGTGGCCGGGAAAGTTGCAGCAAACTGATCTCATATCATGTGCGATCGATTAGTTCTGATATATTAGATGTCTGTAGGGGCGGTTCAGAGTAGACAATATTCAAATCGCCCAGACAATGGACATTACAAAACCCACCCGACAGACCAATAGGATTTGATAGGGGTCGCACTTACCGGACTAGATATCGGGCAGTATTCTCAACGAGTGAAAAACCTTCCCCCCAACCCCTATGCTAGGGCTGGGGGGCTAGTACCACCAGGGAGAAGGCAAAAGGCAGAAGGTAAAAATGCTGATATTTTTACTTAACTTTTTACGGATTTCAAGGGTGATACCAGTTTCCAAAAAAAAATGTAACTTTAGGCAACTTCCCAACCCCGATAGTCATCTGTCATGCCCAATCTAAAATCTACAATCTAAAATCTAAAATGGTATGAGTTGTCAAACTATCCTAAAATACCAGGAAACACAGGTTTGAGGAGGCTTTGTGGCTTATTGGAGCAAAATTACTTATGAGAAAAGTACATACATAATTGACCTTGACACTATTAGTGCTTTTTCTAGCGAACTGGATAACAAGCGTCTCACCTTTTGGCTGCCTAATAGCAGTCAGCCGATTATCCTCAATCCCCAAGGCAATTATGAGGCTTACAAGCAAGTTCTCGATTACCTCAAAAAAACGATTGATCGCAATTCTAGAGGTTCGTGGATTAAAATTAATTATGACCGCAAAGAAATTGCGATCGATATGAGTCGAATTAGCTCTTTTGCTTGCGAACAGAACGGTCGGCTAAGCTTTTGCCTCCCTGATAGCGCAACTAATATTATTATCCTGCGCCAAAGCAACCCGGAAACTTATCAACAAATTCAGGAATACATAAAAAATACTACTGGACAATCTCTGCCATGAAGCAGTCCTTAGTCATTAGTCTTTAGTCATTAGTTAGAAAGATGAACAATGAAGAAGGAAGGGAGACTATTTTTAGTAAATCCTCACATTCATTTTATTTTTTTTGACCTAAAATGCTTAGGTTGCTCCCTAAGTTTAGATATGAAAAAAGCGCAGTCAAATGCGCTGAATTTTTAAATTTTAACTATTGAACAAGCTGCCAAGCTAATTTGGCCGCACCTACTATACCTGCTTGATTGCCCAATTCAGCAACCAATAACTGCAAATCTGCGCGAGAAGTCGGCAACACCCGCCGCTCAATTTCTTCTCGAACCTGTGGCAAGAAAAATTCTGCACTGGCACTAATTCCACCGCCGATAATAATAGCTTCCGGCGTCAAAATATAAATGAGACTTGCCAAACCTAGACCGAGATAACGACCGTAATTTTGCCAAAATTCTAAAGCTTTGGCATCTCCATACTTAGCTAAATTTGCTAATTGTAGCGGTTCTAAATCGGTTTCGCGGCGAATTGCTTGCACCGAAACGTACTGTTCTAAAGAACCGCGATTGCCACTTTTACACTCCGGGCCGTCGGGATTTATAGTAATCAACCCTAGTTCTCCGGCCGCGCCTTGATGACCTACAAATAGTTTGCCGTCTAGGATAACTGCACCGCCGACTCCTGTACCTAAAGTTATTAAAATTAGGTCTTTAAAGTGCCTTCCTGCACCCAACCAAGCTTCTCCCAATCCGGCACAATTGGCATCATTTGCTAACATGGTCGGCAGTCCGGTTTTAGCTTCCACCCAGTCAGCTAGGGGGACGTTATGCCAGTCTTTGAGGTTAATGGCTACTCTCGCTATTCTGCCGGCGGCGTCTGCGGGGCCTGGAGTGCCGATGCCGATCGCACTTACAGCATTTTCGGCCGGATTCAGTTGTAAAATAGCATCCGTCATCGCTGCTAAAACTGCTTCTGGCGTTGCGGGTTGAGGGGTTGGGACAGTTAAGGATTGGTGACAAAGACCATTTTCGCTAAATCTGCCCAGTTTAATGGCGCTTCCGCCTAAGTCAATGCCGATTACTTGTGTCATTCGATTTGGGTTTGAGATGCAAGGATTTAGGATTAATCCTCATAGGATAAACATATTTTAGAGTGCGGATTGTGCACCTTACCAATTAAGTTGGTAGTGAGGATTTAAATCCTCCCACTCTATTTTAGTGTATAATAATTAGCGACGCAAACTGGGCTTAATTCTTAATAGTATCATGCCGATCGCAATCCCTAGCAAAAATTCTGGATACAAGCGAGTTCGCCTATTGAATTTCGCCTAACTTACGTTGCGCTACCTCTCGGTTGTGCAAAGCATCGTGATAGTCTGGTTGGAGAGCAATTGCCTGGGTATAAGATGCGATCGCTTCTTCAAATCGTCCTAAATTATACTGCTCATTACCTCGATCGCACCATGCCTCAGCCTCTACATTAACTTCCGATTCTGCCTCCGCACCCTCAGCGCCTGTGCGGTTCCCTTCCCCAGAAAAACCCAAACCATCCCCAACAAACACCGCCTCAATTACCCTCCCCTTTGTATCCTCCTCCTCAGCCTCCGGCAGCGGAAACCTTGTCAATATCTCCCGCCCAATTTGCCTCGCAACCTCTGAGAATTCCCCGCTGCCAATTCTACCTAACAATACCAGCCGCTGCGCTAATTCCTGAAGCGATGCCACCGCATCCGTAGCAGCGATCTCATCATGTTCACCCTCTAACAATCTTTGCTGAAACCGTCGCAGCCAAGCAGCCAATTCACCATCTTTAAGGCGTTTTGCGATTAAGAATCCTGCTACATCCCCGCGACTCCAGCCGGCATTCACCCCTTCCAGGATTTCCATGAATTTTGACTCGTATTCCGCGTCAGTTAATGTTGGGCGGATGGTGGTATTTTCTGAAGGCGGGGCGGGCTGGCTTGGGGTTCCGAATAGCCGCTGAATTAGTCGTTTGAAGAATTGCAGAATTTTGTTGAGCATTTGTGAGCTTGCGAGGGTGGGGTATTTTCTATTTTATAGCAATTATCAAAAGTAGGATTACATATAGATTGTCGAAGATATCTGTAGGGACACGGCGCATTGCCGTGTCCGGGATTACGACGCACAGCAAACAATCACATGAAGTAGAATTAATCTACTTTAAAAGCGGATAATACAGTTCTCCTGTTGAGTTGATATAACCGGCACGATCGCCCGCTAAATCACCCGTTCCCATAAATACGTCAACTCTCCCCGCGCCTTTGATTGCACCGCCCGTATCTTGATCCAAAACGTACCGATTCACGGCATTTTGTTCGAGTTGTCCCGCCGCATTCGGATAAGGGAGTTTTGTACTAATTAATGCTAGTGCACCGGGTGGCATTAAGGCTTTGTCGGTGGCGATCGACCTTTCGGCAGTTACTGGCACTCCAATGCTTCCTGTGGCTGGAGCTCCATTACTATCCCGGAAGAATACAAAGCTTTCATTTTTCGGCAAATACTTGTCCATATCTGCGGGAAAGTTGGTAAAATATTCCCTTAGTTTCGGCAAAGTTAACTCTTCTAAAGTAAACTTTCCGTCTTTAACTAATTCTCGTCCAACTCCTGTATAACTGTGACTGGTTTTGCCTGCAAAACCGACGGTCATCTCGCTACCATCTGTTAGCTGCAATCTCGCAGAACCTTGGACGTGCACGAGAAATGCTTGGAAGCGATCGCGCAACCAAACTAATTCTAACCCTCGCAGCAATCCTTTACTTGCCTGCAAAGCATCTTCGCCTTCTAATTGCAATCTTGTCGGGTGAGGTTTCGGCCAAGATGCCATGTTTGGCGGCATCCGATACAGAGGATAACGGTATTCGGAATTAGGCGTGCGAGATGCTGCGTAAGTCGGCTCGAAATAACCTGTAAATGCGACTGTTCCTTTGCCATCTTTGCCCGTGGATTTGTAAAATACAAATTCGCGCTTGACCGATTCCTGAAGTTGTGCAGGGGTTGTGGAACTGACAACTAATTGGCGGAATCGATCGAGGGAACGGCGGACTCGATCGCGCGTAACTCCTGCTACTGGATAGCGGCTGTAGGCAGTGGCGGCGGCCGATGTATTGAGATAGCGGAGGCTATTGTCGATCGACTTTAACAGCAATTCCCGATCGCCCGGTTTGCCATTTTCGCCCCAGATTTGAGCGTCAAAGGCGAGATCATCCGACTCGCCAGCTTGCAATTGATTTAGACTAATTGGTTGCAGCGACGGAACTGCAACGGCGGGCACCGAAAAAGCGATCGCCAAAACGCAACAGGCGAGCGCTAATATCTGATAGCGGAAAATTTTGCTCAATTTCCAATCTTTCCTACTCAATTGATTATTTTCCTTATTCATCGAATCTCTCAACGCTAGAAGTAAATACCGGTTCCACGCGAATTGCGAGAACGCTGGTAGGCCGAACTACCATGTATTCGCCTTGAATATTTTTGATCGGGACATTAACAAATTCTGACGAATCTTGTTTGGGAACCAGAGTTTTATACCACTGTTGAAAATCTTGCAGCGTTGAAAAACGGATTTCTTCGCGGTGGCCGCCCTCAAGCAGCAGGTGTACGGAATATTCGCTGGGTGTTCTAGGCATAGGAGATGGGGAGAGTTGTTGCAGGACAATCTAAAATCTAAAATCTAAAATCTAAAATTGATGTGGTTGCCCTCAAGCAGCAGGTGCACGGAATATTCGCACTTGAGTTCTAGGCATATCTTGATTTTTGATTTTTGATTTTTGATTTTAAGCTTTTGGAACGATTCCATATTTTACCTCTTCCTCGGCGCATTCCCTCATCTAGTAGGTTGGATTGAGCCAGAGGGAGAGACGGGAGAGGGGGAGACTGGGAGAAGCCGATGGTGGGAGACACCGGAGAGTTGTTGCAGGAGGAAAATCTCAATCTAAAATCTCAAATCTCGAATCTAAAATCGATTGACGGCAGCCCCCATCTGCGGCTACGCTGTGAAATTAAGGCTGCTTTGCTCAAAGAGGAAGCAGCCCACGTCGCTCAAAAATCTAGTTGCACTGCCCAAAGCTGCTACCAACAGCAATGGACAGCTACCGCCAAACTGAGTAAGCAGTATGGAGGCTAATGGAGAATTTTAACATTCTCTGTAGCCGCCCTGCTCTGTGTTAACGTGCGGGGCGGCTGGGTTTTTGGGTTTTCCTAGAAAACCAAAAACCAGGAGACCATATTATGTCACAGGAATTCGTACCTGACGATAACTTTTCCGCACGTCCAAATGACGACTCAGCAGTATCCGAACAGGAAGTCGTGCGGATCACGGTTGTCGGTTCCCGCGCCGCCGTGTTAGAAACCATCCACACTTTGTACCGACTAGGATTTGCCGCCGTCGGGGATTGGAGTCCGCCGCAGCGAGGTGCAAAGCCGGGACAAGTGATAAGCGTACTCATTCGCCGATCGCGCAAAGCCTAAAAATAGGATCAAATGCGGTAGGGACACTCCAAGATCCCTTCTTCGTGTCAACAATCGCCTGAAACCATTGATAAATCTCGCTTTTAGCTAAGTCTAGATCCCCCTAAATCCCCCTTAAGAAGGGGAGTAGGGGTTGACTTTGAGAATACTCTTGTCCCACCCCCTACTCCCCTTTTTAAGGGGGGCTAGGGGGGGATCTAGATTTAATACTCAAACAACAGTCTGTGATTGGGTTAGACGTTAAGTTGGCATCAATGGGTTCTTGGAGTGTCTCTACAATGATTAATCGTGCGGAATACAGGGATTGTGTATTTTAGAACACGATTTGACCGCAACACTTAAAATAGTCTTGATTTACCGATCGACTGCACCCTTTTCTCATCAATATTTCTGGTTAGCTGGGGGTGTCTGTGGGCCGGAGTTGCGAGGTTCTGCTTCCAAAATGCTGAGAATGGTGCACAATTTCAAATTAACAACAAAACTTGCACTATTTTGAGTAAGCTTTGGGGGGAACAGCTTAGAAAGCCTGTTTCTAAGACTGATGCAAAATATCAAATTAATCCTCCACCTTGTCCAATTACTAATTACGAACCTATGCCCCGTCGTCAAGACTTAAAAAAGATTCTTCTTATTGGTTCCGGCCCAATTGTTATCGGTCAAGCGTGCGAATTTGACTATTCAGGGACACAAGCTTGCAAAGCTTTGCGAGAAGAAGGTTTTGAAGTAGTGTTGGTGAATTCCAACCCTGCAACGATTATGACCGATCCGGAAACTGCCGATCGCATTTACATCGAACCTCTAACACCTGCCATCCTCGAACAAATCATTGCTAAAGAAAGACCTCAAGCAATTTTACCAACAATGGGCGGTCAAACGGCGCTAAATTTAGCAGTTGCCGTCGCTAAAAATGGCGTTTTAGAAAAATACAACGTCGAGTTGATTGGTGCTAAGTTGCCAGCAATTGAAATGGCAGAAGATCGGCTATTATTTAAGGAAGCGATGGCGCGAATTGGTGTCGCCGTTTGCCCTTCTGGAATTGCCAACACTCTCGACGAAGCCAAAGCAATTGGTCACCAAATCGGCAGTTATCCGTTAATTATTCGTCCTGCTTTTACAATGGGAGGCACGGGAGGCGGCATTTCTTACAATCAAGAAGAATTTGAAGAAATGGCACAAGGCGGGATTGATGCCAGTCCAGTATCGCAAATTTTAATCGAACAATCTTTGATTGGTTGGAAAGAGTACGAACTGGAAGTAATGCGAGATTTGGCAGATAATGTGGTGATTATTTGTTCGATCGAGAATCTCGACCCGATGGGCGTCCACACCGGCGATTCTATCACCGTCGCCCCGGCGCAAACTCTCACAGACAAAGAATATCAGCGCCTGCGAGATGCTTCGGTGAAAATTATTCGCGAGATAGGAGTTGAAACCGGCGGTTCCAATATTCAATTTGCCGTCAATCCTGTTAACGGAGATTTCATCGTTATTGAAATGAACCCTCGGGTTTCCCGTTCCTCCGCCTTGGCCTCGAAAGCAACTGGTTTCCCTATTGCAAAAATGGCGGCAAAATTAGCGGTAGGTTACAGCCTAGACGAAATTTCCAACGATATTACCAAGAAAACTCCGGCGTCTTTTGAGCCGACAATTGACTACGTGGTGACGAAGATTCCCCGATTTGCCTTTGAAAAGTTCCCCGGTTCCGAACCGACTCTAACAACGCAAATGAAGTCTGTTGGGGAGGTAATGGCGATCGGGCGCAGCTTCAATGAATCCTTCCAAAAAGCCCTGCGGGGATTGGAAACAGGCCGCGCAGGTTTCGGGTGCGACAAACCGGAAAAATTGCCGAGTTTGGAACAAATTCGCGCCGGATTGCGGACGCCAAATCCCGATCGCATTTTTACAGTTCGCCACGCGATGATGATGGGAATGTCGGTGGAAGATATCTTCGAGTTTACAGGAATCGATCCTTGGTTTTTGGATAAAATGCAGGAATTGCTGGAAACTGAGAAGTTCTTGAAACGAACGCGGTTGGAAGAGTTGACAAAAGAGACAATGTTTGAAGTAAAGCAATTGGGTTTTAGCGATCGCCAAATTGCTTATGCCACCAAAACATCGGAAGATCAAGTCCGCGCTTACCGCAAACAGTTAGGCGTAATTCCGATTTACAAAACAGTCGATACCTGTGCCGCTGAATTTGAAGCGTTTACACCCTATTATTATTCCACCTACGAAGCGGGAGCGGCAATTTGGGAAGTGGGCGATGAAGAAAAGAAAGTTTCGTCTGTAGGCCACAGTCTCGCGCCGGAGTCGGAAGTTTTGCCTTCTACCAAACGAAAAGTGATGATTTTAGGTGGCGGGCCGAACCGGATCGGACAGGGAATTGAGTTTGATTACTGCTGCTGTCACGCTTCCTATTCCCTAGGAGAAGACGGGTTTGAGACAATTATGGTCAACTCGAACCCGGAGACGGTTTCGACGGATTATGATACGAGCGATCGCCTGTATTTTGAACCGCTAACAAAAGAAGATGTTCTCAACATCATCGAAGCCGAAAATCCCGAAGGAATAATTATTCAGTTTGGCGGACAAACCCCACTGAAATTAGCGCTTCCTTTACAAAAAGCTCTGGAAAATCACCCCGATGTACAAACAAAAATCTGGGGAACTTCGCCGGATTCCATTGATACTGCTGAAGACAGGGAGCGATTTGAAAAGATTCTGCGGGAGTTGGATATTCAGCAAGCTGCTAACGGTTTGGCTCGTAGTTTTGAGGATGCTTTAATAGTAGCTCAACGGATTGGTTATCCGGTAGTGGTGCGACCCAGTTACGTATTAGGCGGGCGAGCAATGGAAATTGTTTATTCCGATGCTGAATTGGAACGTTACATGACCTATGCCGTGCTAGTAGAACCCGATCATCCGATTTTAATTGATAAGTTTTTGGAGAATGCGATCGAGGTGGATGTCGATGCGATCGCCGATGTTACTGGCAATGTGACGATCGGCGGTATTATGGAGCACATTGAGGAAGCGGGAATCCACTCCGGCGACTCTGCTTGTTCTATCCCTTACCAAACGCTTCCAGATGCAGCTTTGGTAACAATCCGCCGCTGGACAGTAGAATTAGCAAAATCCCTGAAAGTAATCGGGTTGATGAATATTCAATTTGCTGTTCAAGGGGAAGAAGTTTTCATTTTGGAAGCTAACCCGCGCGCTTCTAGAACAGTGCCTTTTGTCTCCAAGGCGATCGGAGTTCCCTTAGCAAAAATGGCCTCGCGAGTCATGTCTGGCAAAACTCTAGAAGCTTTAGGTTTTACTGAAGAGATTATACCCACTCATGTTTCGGTAAAAGAAGCTGTATTGCCCTTTGCGAAGTTTCCGGGAACTGATACCTTGTTAGGGCCAGAAATGCGATCGACCGGCGAAGTCATGGGAATTGACACCGATTTTGGC
Source organism: Microcoleus sp. Pol10D4 (assembly GCF_036701555.1). Lineage (NCBI taxonomy): Bacteria > Bacillati > Cyanobacteriota > Cyanophyceae > Oscillatoriales > Microcoleaceae > Microcoleus > Microcoleus sp. Pol10D4. Next base: position 15,345 of record NZ_JAUBRA010000075.1, on the reverse strand, counting down.
AAAGCCTTTGCCAAAGCTCAACTCGGCGCTGGACAAATGATGCCGCTGTTTGGAACTGTGCTGGTTTCGATGCGCGATCGCGACAAACTAGCGGTTGTACCCGTTGTCAAGGAATTCTTAGAATTGGGTTTCAGAGTAGTCGCAACCCACGGGACACGCAAAGTTTTGCAAGAGCAAGGTTTAGAGGTAGATTTGGAATTGAAACTGCACGAAGGGCGGCCGAATTTGTTGGATTCGATCAAGAATGAGAAAATTCAACTAATTATCACCACACCTTCCGGGGAAGAATCCCGCGCCGACGGCATCTTTATCCGCCGCACAGCTTTGACTTACAAAATCCCGATTATTACCACAATAGCCGGTGCCAAAGCGACAGCAGCGGGAATTCGATCGCTCAAATCCTACCCAATGGAAGTAAAAGCAATTCAAGACTATTACCCGCAAACCTAGAGGGCGAAACACCCTATGTTTAGGGTGTGCAGCGCGGACTATTAGTGTCAAATGAAGCTTTTAGTCCGCCAGTCCTCGCGTTCACCCGGCAGTCCGCCAGGGAATGAATTCCCTGTCTTATAGCGAAAGTCCTCTCGAAGAGGACTGAAGAACTCATTAGTCCTCATAGCGAGGACTTTCGCTTTGAGGCTCTTGTTTCAAACGCTGCCGGAATGAGGGTTTAACGCTAAGTTGACACCAATGACCGCGCACCTTACCCTAAACATAAGGTGCGCGCCACCAAAACCTAATCTGCATCGGAATCTAAAACTCCGCTAGACAGCATCAACCTCGGCCAAACTAACAAGAAAAAACCCATCCAAGCTAATAAAGGAATCGCGACTAAAACAGTTATCCAAACAGTTTTTAATAAAAACCAACTACCGCTAATCAGGCTCGTGCCTGTCAAAAGAATCGACCAAGGTTGACACCACCAAGGTTTGTAACTCCAAGGACTAATAGCTTTTTGATTGGAAAGTTTTTTATCAGAAATAGATTTCATATTTTTAGTGATTGTTTATGGAAAATAGTCTGGCTAGCTGGATTAGCAGAAGTTAAACATTCATCACCTCTTCTGCTGTCAGCGTTAATTCGGGGAAAGTCTGCGACACAATTCGTTCGCTGCCTTTAAACGCGCTTCTTTGATAGTTGCCATCTGCATCCACAAGGTGGACAAATACAGTTGGAACTTTGGGATTGCCCAGAAATTCCCTGCTGCCAATTGCTAAATAATCGACAATCCAATACTCAGGAACTTCGAGGCGCCGATATTCGTCCAATTTGTCTATATAATCGTCCTCCCAATTTGTTGATGTTACTTCCACTGCCAGTTGAATTGGTTCTCGTAAAGCAGAATAAGCAGAACGGTTCGATCGCCACAAATCGCGATCGATTACGCTGACATCCGGTCTTCGCCCTTGTTCGATGCCGGCTTTACTTACAGTTCTGATAACGGCTGTAGTGTGGACTACATAATTCAAATTTAGTCGCCGGATTTCATCATTGAAGCCAAATAACATGAAATTAGCAACATCACCATAATTTCTTGTGGCATTCCTCTCTACAATTTCTCCATTTACCAGTTCATAGAGTCCATCTTCGGGACATTCTACAAGGAATTGGTCAAAGGTTAATTTTTGCGTGACTGTTGCAATCATAAGATTTATCCTTATTTTGCAGTAATACTATTAGTCTATATTACCACAGGCAGGAAGGAATTTGTTTTTTTGACCGCAGACATCCAATTCTAAAATCTAAAATCTACAATTAAAAATCTCAAATCGATTCAGGTAAATGGTAAAATACGATCGCCCTAGCAATTTGCACTTAAATTTGTTACTAACTTGATACAGTAAAGTAACAAACCTAGAAATCGAGCCACTCCCAGGTCAACCCCGAACCATGAGACTAGACGAAGCCGTAGAATTTGCCGAAAACCCAGAGCCGCGCTGTCCCTGCGTCCTCCTGCTGGACACCTCCGGCTCCATGCAAGGCGCACCCATAGATGCCTTGAATGAGGGGCTGGAAATCTTTAGGAATGACCTAATTAAAGACGAACTAGCTAAAAAGCGAGTCGAAGTCGCGATTATTTCATTTGACAATCATATCAAAGTCGTACAAGACTTCGTGACCGCCGACCAGTTCGAGACGCCACTGCTGACAGCTCAAGGACAAACCCACATGGGCGCAGGCATTCAGCTAGCATTAGATACCATTGCAGCCCGCAAATCCGACTACCGCAACAACGGCATTACCTACTACCGCCCGTGGGTATTTATGATTACAGATGGCGAACCTCAAGGTGAATCCGACGATGTTGTGGAAATAGCAGCACAGCGGATTAAAGAGGAAGAAACTAACAAGCGCGTGGCATTTTTTGCAGTCGGAGTGGAAGGTGCTAATATCCCTCGTCTGGCGCAAATTGTGGAGCGCACGCCTGTAAAATTGAGAGGATTAGACTTTAGAGAGATGTTCATCTGGCTGTCGGCTAGTATGCAGAGAGTTTCTCACTCAAAAATTGATGAACAAGTAGCACTGCCGCCACCCGGATGGGGAACTGTTTAGTTATTAGTCATTGGTCATTGGTCATTGGTCATTGGTCATTAGTCATTAGTCATTAGTCATTGGTCATTAGTAAGAGTGCCGTGTCCCTACGGCACTGTCGTGTCCCTATAATGGCTAGTACCTACGAACCCAGAAAAGTGCTGTAATTAGGGATAAATAAACCCGTCCAGACTTTGCATAGTTGTGAATTTACGAAGTTTTGAGTTAAAGAGTTATTAATGCAGAATTCATCCTTTAATTGGCAAGTTGTAGGGGCGTCAGTGATAGGTACGAGCCACGAAAAACGATCGCAGCCTTGTCAAGATGCCCACTGCTGGCGTCTATTGCCAAACGGTGTTTTAGCGGCAGCGGTTGCCGATGGTGCGGGCTCGGCAGCACTCGCGGAAGTTGGGGCAAAAATTGCTGTGGAAGCAGTTGTCGAAACGATTTGCCAGCAACAGGAAAGGCTACCTGAAAATGACGACGAATGGCAGGTATTCTTGACAGCATCACTGCAAGTTGCGCGGGCACAGGTGGAAGCAGAAGCGGCAGCGCGGGCAGTGGCGCCGAGAGATTTAGCCTGCACTTTAATTGCTGTTGTTGCTACGCCGGAATTAATCGCAGTTGCTCAAATCGGCGACGGTGCGGCGGTAGCAGGTGATAGTGCAGGAAATGCGATCGCCCTGACTGTACCCCCCTGCGGCGAATACATCAACGAAACTATCTTTTTGATTTCGCCGAATGCGATAGAAACAGCGCAATTTCAGGTACTGCGGGAAAAACTGCAGCACTTAGCCGTGTTTTCCGACGGCTTGCAAATGCTAGCGCTCAAAATCCCGGAAGGGACGCCGCACAAGCCGTTTTTTGCGCCTTTGTTTCGGTTTTCTGGCGAGTGGAAAGAAGAGGAAGATGCGAAACAGCAGTTAGAGTCATTTTTGCGATCGCCCCGCGTTTCCGAACGCACCGATGATGACTTAACATTATTGTTAGCAAGTTTTTCGAGCAATGTTTAATCTGTTTAAATCCACTGATAAAGTGTGGTTACACAATAATGATAGATCAACCAATTAGTGCAATATACTTGTTACGAGAAACCTTTGCTAAGATGGGAGCTATATACGCTCCTCTGTTGATAATTAACTCTCCCAGTTTGATAATTTTGCTGCTGAATAATTTGGGTTTGGGTTCAGCAGCTATTCCTTTGAATATTATCTACTTGTTCGTGCTAATTCCCTTCTTATCGGGAGCTATGATTTTCTACAGTTACCGAAGTTTGACAGGAAATCAAGTAACTGTGAGTGAGGCTTTTAATCAAGCAAACAGGAGATTGCTGCAACTCATCTTGGCTTATTTTATTCCTATGGTTCTTATTTTAGCAGGGATGATAGGGATTAGGTTGTTCCATTTGTTTTTGCCAGGCTTGATTCTACTCCTAATAGTAATTTTCGGATGTTATATATTATATCGTTTAATGTTTTCATCTTACGTTACGGTCATTAATAACTCTTCAGTACAGGATAGTCTTAACAGCAGTTGGAAATTAACTCAAGGGCGCTGGTGGTTGTTATTTCGCGCCAATTTTCTGATATCTATTGTGGCTCTTGTGCCAGCCATCTTGATTTTGGGACTAATCGGTTCAAGATTGGGGAATTCGCTAGCATCTCAGATGGTGAGTAACCTACTGGGATTCTTAGTCGGGCCGTTGATGACTGTTTATATGGTTTTATTGTACAAGGAGCTGCGGGAATCGGCAGCAACTATTGAATAGGCATCTACTCAAATAAAGTCAAGGGCTGGCAGGATACTTACCCACAACAATTTTGGGAGATGTGTAATGAGCGGTGAAAATTTGGTGCGGTTCTATAATAAAATCGAGGTGTCAACAATTCTGCTTTAGTTTGTACAGTAGGTCGTCGTTTGCAAGCACAAGAGATTAAGGATAAGCTCAACTCCCTAATTAGCGCAGCAGATCCAATAGATCCGAGTTTGGCGAGAAGATTGGATGAAATCAATCGCTGGGTGAAAGATGTTAAACCCGGTTCGCTAACGGCTAAAAAATTTGTGATGGCTTTTTTGCTGCAGCTTATCCGAGATTCTCAGGTTTGGCTGGCTATTCAATCTATACCTTCGGAAATAGAAAAAAAAGCCGCTTTTGAGTTAATGACTCCGGGGGAGAGGTATTGGTACAGCTATCTATTTCCTAAATGGCTGAGCGAAAACGATCGCAAATTTTACATCTGGAAACAAAAACTGAAAGCCGGTAAATTTGATCCGGCTGACGATCTCGTCATTCGTGCGATCGCAGCCCGAATTGTCGATCGCCAAGGCACTGTTTTGTATCGATATGTTGCCGATCTTTCTATGGCAACCGATTCCATCGTTAGCAACCGCCAACAGCAGCCCCTCTGCATTCAAGTCACTACTCTTTCGGATGAATTCTCTGAACTAAAATATCAAAATTGGCAACAAACTCTTCAAGATTGGGGGATTGACAGAGGATTATTTTTAAGTTATGATAAAAACGATGCAAATTTCCTGAACCAGTTAGTTAATATAGCATTATATAATAGTGATAATTTGCCCGCAGGTCGTTACCTCAAGTTCCCGTAAATCAAGCATATCTGCTGCTGAGAATAGTTCGACTGCTCCAAACTCTGTGAAAAAAAAATTTTTTGACTAACTCACATATTGCACAATTTTCGACAATGCCAAAAACCTAACCCCCAGCCTGCTTCTGGAAAAGGTAAAACAGACCAAGATTTTCCCTCCCCTTTTCTGTTTCCGGGAGGAGTCTGCCAGACGCTGGCAATAGGTGCTTGAGACGAAGGCTAAGCAATGGGAACATTTACCGCAGCAATCAATCGGGTGAAATAACTAGCAACTCGGCCTAAATTGAAGTGAGATGAGATTTGATTTAAGTGCGGTGAAATTGTTGGAAATAAAATCTAATTACATCAAAATCAAATACTATGACAGTACAAGGTACACACACCGTTGAAAATAACTTGCAGAAAGTCTGGGAAGAACTGGAAGCCGCCAGAAAAATGCAGGATGAATGGATGAATTACGGGGTTGATTTTGTGGATTTGTATGTGGAAGATGCGGGCGGTGATTGGTTGGAAAAGTGGGGAAAATGTGAAGAAGAATTAGAGCGAATTAAACATAAAAAGGTAGATATTGAAGCAGTCAAAGCAGCGATCGACATTCCCAGATTTCAGCAGACAAAACTGCTGGAAATTGCCTTGAATTGCCGTTACTCTACCAACTATTACCCCGATCGCCCCGAGGAGTCTGCCGCTTGGCAAGAGGTTAAGTACAAACGGCTGTCACTCTTAGGCGGAGCGATTTTCGGTGCGGTTGTTACCGATTACCTCTACCGCGAATATCCAGAACTCGATCCAGATGCTATCTCAACCTTAAAAGCTCGTTTAGCAGACTCGAAAAGAACTGCGGAATTTGCACAAAAGTTGAAATTAAACGAGCTTAGTTGGCTAGTATGGAACGGGAAAGAAACAGAGAAAAGCGAGTACAATATATCTTTTTCAGAAAGTTTTGAGGCTTTGTTTGCGGCGATTTACTTAGAGTTAGATCGCGATTTTTCCCGTGGGGGAAACTGGCTGATTCAGCACTTGATTGAACCAAATGTTAGCCAGCATGGGGATCTAACTCAGTGGCGACAAATAGGCCCCGCAAACGAGGTGAAACGGCGGGAAATCCTGGGTGCGGATATTCTAGATGCGATCGCGATCGACTATTTGTACAACCGCTTTCCAGAACGCAACGCCAGCCAGCTAACTCGCTGGAAAAATATGTTAGTGGCCAAAGAGAGTTTTCCCAAAGACTTTAAGGCTAAATTAGGCAGTCATTACCTAGAATTGGAGAGCAATTTCTCGCGTACCCGCGACTGGTTGGTGGATAACTTTATCAAAAGCGCAGTTGACGAACTGCTAGAGGAAACCGACACTCAACCAGAATATGTGATTGACAGTGCGAACCCGGAATCGCTGCCAGAATTGGTCAGCCGGATTACAGACAAAAAGTGGAAAAATGAATTTGTGAGAGTTGTCAGCATTTTGCAACCTGCTGACGAACTTTTGCTGCTGATGCAACAAAAATTAGACAGTATGGTGGCTAAGGATGAAACCTTGCAGCAGTTGCTAATCTGGGCAAATCACAAGTCTCAGTTAGTGCAAAGGAATTTTAAACCGGCGGAAATTAGGGCTTTTTATGTTGCCTTAGTTTGCGTGCTCGATTTGGCTTTGACTCGCGTCCTCGATCCGAGTTTGAAGTTTGATAGATCGAAAGTTCGCAAGTTGCGGAATTGTTTGGTAAAGGTGGGAAAAAATGTAGAATTTGCAGAGGTTAACGAGTCTCTGAAATTGGCTTTTGATAATAATGATGTGGCGGGTATCTTGGTTGACATTTGGGCGCTGGATCTTGAACCCGAACTTAAACAACTGCTGGCACAATTTCAGACTGAGATGCCGGATTTGCAAAACTGGAAAAACTGGCGCAAAGAATTCGGTGGCTGTTGGCTGGCCAAATTCAAAACTGCGATCGGCTACAATCGAAACTTTTGCCCCCAACAGAAAACTTTGCTGAAACAGTATTACTATGCCCACAACTTGCTGGTGGAATGCCTCAACAGCGAAAATTGTCAGGTGACACCGGCCGTCAGACAAAAAATTGAGGATAAAATGTTGTTATTGTCGGTGGATTTGAAGCTGGTTCACATTTAATTTTGATAGGGCGGACGGGCGGGACGCCCATCCCACTAATGGATGGACGGGCGGGACGCCCATCCCACTAACAGAAACAGGGCTTAGCCACTCCCACCCAAGAAACCGGGTTTTTAACCGAATCTGCGGGCTGCAACCCGTCTTTTGGTGAAAAACCCGGTTTCGACGCACCGGTGCCTAAGTCCTAAGAAAGGTAAGATTTAATGGGCAAGTCAAATTTATTGAGTGATGGCTTCCAAATCCTGTATCCCATAACGGAATTCTATGCAGTTGCAGCGCCAATTTAGCGGACAACTGATTGCGATCGACACCAAAAACGCGATCGCCAGTGGGGGTGAAGGTCGCATCTACCCGATCGCCCAAGACTCGTCCCTTGTAGCAAAAATCTACCACAAACCGACAGACGAAGACGGCGACAAACTCACAGTCATGTTCAGTATGCCGCCGGATGCGCCGATCGCAGAACCCGGGCACGCTTCCATTGCTTGGCCGATCGATTTGCTGCATACTGTGGGCGGGCGAGAAAAAATCGTCGGTTTTGTGATGCCGCGCGTCAACAAAGTGATGCCGGTACACACTTTCTACACCCCCAAAACCAGGCGCGAACAAAAACCGCTATTTAGCTATCTTTACCTCCACCGTACCGCCCGAAATCTCGCCTCGGCTGTAAACGCCCTCCACATCAGGGGTTACGTCATCGGGGACGTAAACGAGTCGAACATTCTCGTGACGGATACGGCGTTGGTAACGCTGGTAGACACGGATTCGTTTCAAGTGCGTGATCCTTATACGGGTTACGTTTATCGGTGTCCCGTGGGGAAACCGGAGTTTACGCCGCCGGAGTTGCAGGGGCAGACTTTCCGCGATATCGATCGATCTCCTGAGCACGATTTATTCGGTTTAGCGGTATTAATTTTTCAATTGCTGATGGAAGGTACGCACCCGTTTGCGGGAGTTTATCTCGGTAGCGATGAACCGCCGTCTTTGGAAGCGAGAATTCGATCGGGCCATTTCCCCACAGGTACGAAACGGATTCCCTACCGCCCGATGCCGGCTGCGCCTCCTTTTGAGATGCTGCATCCCCGGCTGCGGCAGATGTTTATCCGCTGTTTTGAGGAAGGGCACGGCAATCCTTCGGCGCGCCCGGATGCGAAAACTTGGGTGAATGCGATTCGGGAAGCGGAAGATGCTTTGGTAACTTGCAGCAAAAACAGTCAGCATAAATACGGAAATCATCTCAGTCGGTGTCCTTGGTGCGATCGGGCAAAACTCCTGAAAGGGCGCGATCCGTTTCCTTCGCGGCAAGCAGTCAACAACGGATTGCACTTGCAGCCTGCGAAAATCAAGCGTAAAAAGCCCCAACCACCGCCTGTCGTGGCCCAGCCCGCAATGCGTCGGCAACAGCCAGCCACGGGGCTGCCACGTCCCCTCGGCCAGTACGCAGTGCCGTTGCTACCGATGCCGATGTCTCCTCGGAGTCGGACTCCTGCGCCTCAGCTTCCGGTGGGCAAGTTTGAGCGCATTTTTCAGGATGCTGCTTGGGGAGGTGTTTGGGGTAGTTTGTGTTTGGCGGCGATTGGGGGGATTTATTCGGTAATAGCTGAGGGCGGCAGTGCTATTTTGGGGGCGATTTTTGTTGGTTCCATTTGGGGCTGTTTTTTTGGGGTGATGTGGGGCGTTTTTACTTTGCCGCCGAATCAGATTTGGCGGAAGTGGGGCGGAGTTTTGGTGGGGGCGTCTTGGGGGGCTTTTTTGTTGGCGGCGATCGGCGGTGCGGTGTTTGGGGCGATTAATAGCACTCCGGGGATCGGTGAGAGGATTTTGGCAGGGGCGGTGGTTGGTGCTGTCTGGGGCTGTGTTTGGGCGAGTTTTCGGCCTCCTCTGGCGCTGCCGGCGGGGAGGGTGTGGGGCCGGCGGGGAGGGTATTTGGGGGCGGTCTGGGGCTCGTTTGTGGGGACTCTGGCTGGTGTTTTTTTGGGGGCTGGGCTGGTGGTTTGGCAGCAATACGGTGTCCAGATGCGGCCGGTGAATGAGTTTGCGGGTTTGCTGCTGGGTGTGGCGATCGTGGCTGCTGGTGTGGGTTCTGTTGGAGGTGTGGTTTCTGGGGGTTTGTTGGGCTTTTGCGGGTTTTCGCCGAAGCTGCCAATTTCGTTTCAGCCTTCGGGCTTGAAGGGTGGGGCTTTGGGGGCGATTTGGGGTAGTTTTTTGGGGACTTTTGCGGGTGCTGTGTTGGGGGCGGGGGTGTCTGCGATGTTTCCGGCTGTTAGCGCTGGGGTGCCAGTGGAGTTGGGGCCTGTGGCGGGGGCGATCGTGGGGGCTGGTTTGGGGGCAATTTGGGGGGTGGTTTCGGGTACTGTTTGGGGGGCTTTGGGGAAGTGGTGATCGGGTTGATGTCTGTTTTTGGGTTGAAAATGCGTCTATGAGTAGGTGTAAAAATCGAGGTGTTAAATTGGGGGGCTATAATGTAGATGCTGTAAGGGTTAGAGGCACTTCAACCAAGAAAATGGTAGACGCAATCGCTGAAATCTATGCGGGACAAGGGTTTGAGGGCTGTCTGAAAAGTTGGGTATTGACAAGTCGAAGGCTGAAATGGTACTTTTGTTTTATGCAGACGCAAATGAACGTTGAAAACCAAATACAGCAAGGCTTCTGGAACGGGCTGTCGGAAAAACCATAAAACCCTATCAGGGATTGAAACCTACCATACCCCACACCCTGAAATGGAACTACCAGAGGGGTCGGAAAAACCATAAAACCCTATCAGGGATTGAAACCCATAAGTAATTAAAAAAGATTTTAAACTATTATAACGTCGGAAAAACCATAAAACCCTATCAGGGATTGAAACACGCTCCGAAATCTAAACGCGACTTAAAACCATATTCGTCGGAAAAACCATAAAACCCTATCAGGGATTGAAACTGCCTTTGCTTGGCGAGTGATCGCCGTTCTTTTGTCGGAAAAACCATAAAACCCTATCAGGGATTGAAACTTTGGATTGCTGCCCTCGCAGCAATAATTACCGGTCGGAAAAACCATAAAACCCTATCAGGGATTGAAACATTAAAAAAGGTAAATTGACGTGCAGTTACAAAAAGTCGGAAAAACCATAAAACCCTATCAGGGATTGAAACAGTACCGCTGCGGTGTTTTTGCGCCCCGATGGTTCGCCAATTAGTCGGAAAAACCATAAAACCCTATCAGGGATTGAAACATATCTGTAAAGCCTTTTGCCCTTGGTAGTGGTAGTCGGAAAAACCATAAAACCCTATCAGGGATTGAAACATTACAAATCAGAGTTTTATCGGTTGGCTGGCACACCCGCAGAAGTCGGAAAAACCATAAAACCCTATCAGGGATTGAAACGCGTTGTTTGTTCCTGAACCCGTCGTACCCATAGGCCGAGTCGGAAAAACCATAAAACCCTATCAGGGATTGAAACGAAACGAGCGCCCACAAGAGGAGCATTAGGGGGTAAACCCGGTCGGAAAAACCATAAAACCCTATCAGGGATTGAAACTCTTTTCTTCCAATTTTGGAGAATTTCGACTTTTTTAGTCGGAAAAACCATAAAACCCTATCAGGGATTGAAACAACATATCAATCCCGATGTGTTGATGCAATTTTTGGGTCGGAAAAACCATAAAACCCTATCAGGGATTGAAACCAGATAAAATCCAAGCTTGAACGCCAGGTGCAGGTCGGAAAAACCATAAAACCCTATCAGGGATTGAAACTTTTTAATGTGCGCTGCCAGTGCGCGCCGATCCCAGGTCGGAAAAACCATAAAACCCTATCAGGGATTGAAACAAAAATTATCGAGATTTCCTGTTTCTCGCATTTGAGTCGGAAAAACCATAAAACCCTATCAGGGATTGAAACATATGGCAATTGGCACGTCAAAAAAGCCGAATCTGTCGGAAAAACCATAAAACCCTATCAGGGATTGAAACCAATTATAAGTCACGTACTTGACTTATGTCCAGCGTCGGAAAAACCATAAAACCCTATCAGGGATTGAAACGTGCTGAATCAATAAAAGGATTGACTACGGCATCGCCGGTCGGAAAAACCATAAAACCCTATCAGGGATTGAAACGCGGCACAACAATTGACACCAATACGGGCGAAAGGTCGGAAAAACCATAAAACCCTATCAGGGATTGAAACTGCCAGTAAGTTGCCTTACGTCGGAGAAGCACCAGTCGGAAAAACCATAAAACCCTATCAGGGATTGAAACTTGCTAGAGAACCGATCGCCCAACTCTGTCGGCAAGTCGGAAAAACCATAAAACCCTATCAGGGATTGAAACTGTTAAACTTGTTGACGAACACATTCTTAGGAAGAGTCGGAAAAACCATAAAACCCTATCAGGGATTGAAACAAATTTATTCACATTTTAAGAAACGGTTTGGATGCGTCGGAAAAACCATAAAACCCTATCAGGGATTGAAACCTATTCTCTAAATATGCAATCAGCAAGCAAGGTCGGAAAAACCATAAAACCCTATCAGGGATTGAAACCAAATCTTCAGCCACGACGCTAACAGTCGGTTGGGAGTCGGAAAAACCATAAAACCCTATCAGGGATTGAAACTAACAGACTTCGGATGGCTACGCAAGTCTAATGTCGGAAAAACCATAAAACCCTATCAGGGATTGAAACTAAGAAACCCATAGCAAGTATTGCTTTTCGTTTCGTCGGAAAAACCATAAAACCCTATCAGGGATTGAAACGAAGCGAGCGGTGGCTATTGGGAATTTTCGGGAGCGTCGGAAAAACCATAAAACCCTATCAGGGATTGAAACAATTACTTCCTCCCAGCTTCAAAAGAACAATTGTGTCGGAAAAACCATAAAACCCTATCAGGGATTGAAACCTTTAATTCGATCTCGCAGCGCTTGCAATTCCTTAAGTCGGAAAAACCATAAAACCCTATCAGGGATTGAAACATGCGACTGCTAAGCTATCAAGATCAGAAGCCTCGTCGGAAAAACCATAAAACCCTATCAGGGATTGAAACAAAGAATAGCGCAAGCAATCAATTTTGGGATGCCAGGTCGGAAAAACCATAAAACCCTATCAGGGATTGAAACTAAGAATATTCCTCTTTTAAATAAAACGGCGGCGGTCGGAAAAACCATAAAACCCTATCAGGGATTGAAACGAACGCGGAAGGATTGGCGGAAATAGTGCAATGTTGTCGGAAAAACCATAAAACCCTATCAGGGATTGAAACTAATTTAACAGCAGCTTCAACGAGCCTCGGATAGTCGGAAAAACCATAAAACCCTATCAGGGATTGAAACTACCCAATCTTTCTCATATGGCCGCTTTCCCAATAGTCGGAAAAACCATAAAACCCTATCAGGGATTGAAACGCACAAATTGCCAGTTCCACAAGTCAGAATTTTCGGTCGGAAAAACCATAAAACCCTATCAGGGATTGAAACGAAATTTCATCAGCCACATCGGCTTTAATGGCCCTCGCGTCGGAAAAACCATAAAACCCTATCAGGGATTGAAACAACTGATAGCAAAAGTGATTGCAGACTGATTGCAACTGGTCGGAAAAACCATAAAACCCTATCAGGGATTGAAACAACTAATTCACCAGCCATGAATTTCAAAATCAAGTCGGAAAAACCATAAAACCCTATCAGGGATTGAAACATCAATGTGTATGGAATTTGGCTGATAATTCCGAGTCGGAAAAACCATAAAACCCTATCAGGGATTGAAACCTAATTAATTCGGCCACCTCTTGGGCAATTAGAGTCGGAAAAACCATAAAACCCTATCAGGGATTGAAACGGAACATTCAAGCACTTTGCCTAGCTCTCCATTGGTCGGAAAAACCATAAAACCCTATCAGGGATTGAAACTGATAAATGGCGGTGGACTTGGACAATTTACTGCTGAAGTCGGAAAAACCATAAAACCCTATCAGGGATTGAAACACGTCTAAACTACCATCAGAGACGATGGGGGGACTCGTCGGAAAAACCATAAAACCCTATCAGGGATTGAAACTTATTCGTTTGTGAGTGAACTTTATATTTGATGTAGGTCGGAAAAACCATAAAACCCTATCAGGGATTGAAACGTATAAGTTACTGCAGGACTTGGATCTTTGACACAAGGTCGGAAAAACCATAAAACCCTATCAGGGATTGAAACAGGAAATCAGAAGTTTTTTCACCTTCTTAGAAAAAGGTCGGAAAAACCATAAAACCCTATCAGGGATTGAAACAAAGGAATCTGAGAGGACAAGTCAACCGCTACAGTCGTCGGAAAAACCATAAAACCCTATCAGGGATTGAAACTTAACAAGTGGATCTAGCATGATATTGCAAGAAGTCGGAAAAACCATAAAACCCTATCAGGGATTGAAACTTAAAGAATTATTCGGTAAAAAACCCACCTAAAAGTCGGAAAAACCATAAAACCCTATCAGGGATTGAAACCTCAAAATCGCAATTATCAAGTATACCTTGGGCGGTCGGAAAAACCATAAAACCCTATCAGGGATTGAAACCTCTAGATAAGGGTTCCAGAGCTTGCAGGTTGTGTCGGAAAAACCATAAAACCCTATCAGGGATTGAAACGCCACAATTTATTTTCACAATCTTGCTACCAGCGCGAGTCGGGTCGGAAAAACCATAAAACCCTATCAGGGATTGAAACAAGCGATCGCCGAAGCCGACGGCAACATATTGCAGCAAATTGCCATGTCGGAAAAACCATAAAACCCTATCAGGGATTGAAACTGAGCCTTTAATTGCGTTGCCTTCATCGTTGAGGTCGGAAAAACCATAAAACCCTATCAGGGATTGAAACTAGGGGCCGGTGAAGGATTCGCTTGAGTAGGGGTTTGTCGGAAAAACCATAAAACCCTATCACGGATTGAAACTATTTTTCCGAAACCGGGACAGCTTGAAACGGTAGTCGGAAAAACCATAAAACCCTATCAGGGATTGAAACTAATGCTTTTTTCACGATCGTACAATGAAGCGAGGGTCGGAAAAACCATAAAACCCTATCAGGGATTGAAACTTGCTTTTTTAGCAGTTAGGGATGTATCTTTTTTAACGTCGGAAAAACCATAAAACCCTATCAGGGATTGAAACAAAAGAATCGCGGATCTTCAATAACTGTTCCGGTGTGAAGTCGGAAAAACCATAAAACCCTATCAGGGATTGAAACTGTTGCTAAGTATTCGCCGACTAGGTTCGACTGAAAGTCGGAAAAACCATAAAACCCTATCAGGGATTGAAACCAGTTCTCGGTAGCTGACAGCATCGCCCCCTGTGTCGGAAAAACCATAAAACCCTATCAGGGATTGAAACTGGCTATGATGGACGAATATGCCTATGAAAATGAGGGTCGGAAAAACCATAAAACCCTATCAGGGATTGAAACAACGGTGTTGAGTCGGATTACGCTACCGACATCAAAAGTCGGAAAAACCATAAAACCCTATCAGGGATTGAAACAATTTTCCCTTCCCACTCCCGACCATCAATATTTTTGAGTCGGAAAAACCATAAAACCCTATCAGGGATTGAAACTTAATCCGAAATCAAAGCCAGCGATTCTACTCGTCTCGTCGGAAAAACCATAAAACCCTATCAGGGATTGAAACGCACAACTTACCACTTATCAAAAGCAGTGATACTTTCGTCGGAAAAACCATAAAACCCTATCAGGGATTGAAACAATTACAAATGGAGTTATTGCTGTGTACACGGTGTCGGAAAAACCATAAAACCCTATCAGGGATTGAAACTAAACCATTCTTCAAACTCGTCATTGTAACGATCGTCGGAAAAACCATAAAACCCTATCAGGGATTGAAACATTGACGGGACGGATCAAGGTGGAATTAGCCAGAGTCGGAAAAACCATAAAACCCTATCAGGGATTGAAACGAAAATTTACCGAGGGTAAAGCCCGTTTGGTAGGTCGGAAAAACCATAAAACCCTATCAGGGATCATTCGTAACAAGTTAAGCTTGGATGGCAGTTGTCAAGGGGATTTGAGAAGATGCTTCAAAGAAAAAGTAGTCAGAC
>NZ_JAUBRA010000165.1:0-1799 GCF_036701555.1 Microcoleus sp. Pol10D4 | reverse complement strand
TAATAGATAGTCTAGATGGAAGCTCATAACGGTAAATGTATTAGTAGGTACATTTTACACCACAAACTCAGGAGAGCCAACAGGAGTTAATGCAGCGGATGCTACTTGAACGTATTTCTCAAGCCGGAATTGCTCAGTTATTACAAGTGTCAGAAGATACAGTGCAGCGCTACGTAAATGCCCGAGCTTTTGTTGTTAAGAAGCAAGTGGAGGTGAGTTCCAAGCCAAAAAAGCGCCTGAATGTTCAGATGGATGAGTTATGGTCGTTTGTGGACAATAAAGGCAATCAGCAGTGGGTCTGGCTTGCATTGGATGCCCAGACTAGGGAAATTGTTGGTGTACATATTGGAGATCGTAGCGCAGTATCAGAAGAGTGCCTTATGGAATTCCATGCCACCTGTTTACCGTCAATGTGCTGTAGTTTATACTGACCATTGGAGTGCTTATGATTCTGTATTGCCCAGTAAACGTCATTATAGTTTAGACTCTCGATAGTGGTTGTACCAGCTATATCGAGCGATTTAACTGCACCATTCGACAACGAGTATCAAGGGTTGGTGAGAAAAAGCTTATCATTCTCTAAAAAATTGGAAAATCATATTGCTGCAATTTGGAGTTTTCTACATCATTATAATGCTAGTTTACAACTCTAGATACCTACTTTTTTTTGAATTCGGTTTTGTTTTATCATCTTGATCCTTTCCTTCAGGGCACTACCGATTCTATTATCTCCGAATACAGCCCCGACCATAACTTAATTAAATTAGTATGGCATTCGAGAAAAAAATATATTTCCATCGATTTTTTACATCAATTGAAGAGCTAGAGTATTTATTGCATAGCTTTTCAATTGAAGGACAAGTAATAATTAAAGGGGAGCTAATAATCAAAAACAATGGTAATGCTTGTATCACAGTTTAAATGTGCAATAGCTTATCATTAGATCCTACTATGCAGCTTTCATTCAAGCGCGAAACTATTTACGGGATAGCCAAGGACTTTCTATTCCAAAGACAGGAGAAGCTCATCGATACGTTCAGCAACAATTCGCTGTCAGTGCCGATCGCACTCGCAAGAAAATAGCATAAAATTTGAGGTACTTGCGAAGCTATCGCGGAAAAGTAGATTAGGATGATACAGTACCTGGATTATCCGGTATTGCATTAAGAGCTATTGGAATTCCGAAAAAGTAAGCTCGGATTTGAGTAGTTTGTAAGAATAGATGGGAGGGTTAGAATATATGATTATCGCTCCTAAAAATGTGCCGTAAGTTACCGATTCCAAGTACCCTGAGCAATTCAACGCTGCTGTTTTGGGGAGAGTTGAAAAACGCTTGGGCGATGCTGCTGGATTGCAAAATTTCGGGGTAAATCTGGTTAGACTTGGGCCGGGAACTTGTTCTGCTCTCAGGCATTGGCACAGCCGGCAAGATGAGTTAATCTATGTTCTGTAAGGGGAAGTTACTCTGATTACAAATTCGGGAGAGCAAGTGCTGAAACCGGCTATGGCGGCGGGTTTTCCGGCGGGGGACGCAGATGGGAATCATTTAGTCAACCACTCTAATGCAGATGTTGTTTATCTCGAAATTGGCGATTCCCTTCGGGATAGCTTCGCTTCACGCACTGATGGTGATTGGGCTAATTATCCCGATGATGATTTAATTGCCAAAGCTAGCGGTAATGCTTGGATTTTTACGCACAAAAACGGCTAGATTTTTGACGATCTCAGGGCTAAAGCCACTGAGATTCTGCTGACAGATTGACTTTAGTTATTACCAAAGCCTAATTCTCGCTACGGTG
>NZ_JAUBRA010000074.1:0-31917 GCF_036701555.1 Microcoleus sp. Pol10D4 | reverse complement strand
AATGACTAATGACTAATGACTAATGACTAATGACTAATGACTAATGACTAATGACTAATGACTAATGACTAATGACTTTTATCTAAATTATCCCGCTGGCGAAGTAATTCAGGCCCGCGAGAAGTCCCCAAACGAGTTGCCCCAGCTACTACCAAATCTAGAGCTTGTTCATGAGTACGAATTCCGCCCGCCGCTTTAATCCCGATCCTTCCCTTCGTAACTTCCTTCAGCAGTCGTACATCGTCAACTTTCGCCGGGCCAAAAAAGCCAGTGTTGGTTTTGATGTAGGCGACGCCGGCTTCCATACAAATCTCAGCCGCTAATTGTTTTTCGGCATCGGAAAGGAGCGAACTTTCGATAATTGCTTTAATGGTGAGATTAGTTTCTTCGCAAATTTGGGCTAATTCCCGGTGGAATTCGTCGATTCTTCCAGCTTTCAACAATCCTAAGTTAACGGAGACATCTAACTCTACGGCTCCATTATCGGCAGCTTCTAGAGCTTCGTAAATTTTCACCGTTGAAGTCGAAGCACCGGTGGGAAAACCAATAACTGTACAGACTTTGGGACGTTTGCCGTGCAGCAGCTCAACTGCTTGTCTGACGTAGGCGGGATACACGCAAACTGTGACAAAGCCAAATCTCTCGGCTTGTTGGCAACAGTTTTCTACTTGCTCTGGCGTAGCGCTGGGGTCGATCAGGCCGTAGTCGATCAAGGGGGCAATATCGATGTCTGCCTGGTTTGCAGCCATTGCTGTTTTTTCTCCGAAGTAATTACTTCCTTATTATGTAGCGAATTTACCAAATCTTCGACCGAAAGCAGCCAGGGTACAACCCCCCGCATTCCTGCGTGAGGTCGCTTTCTCCAATTCTTCAATCTAAAATCTAAAATCTAAAATCTAAAATCGATTGACTTTACTCCGGGTTCTAGCAAGTATAAATACTCAACTTGCTGCTCGTAAAAACTCTTGTGGGAATTGGTTTACCAATTTATGTCTAAAAAATAATATTTTGGTATCTCCCTTTAGATACATTTTTGCTCTTTCTTTAGGTATACTTTGTTAAAAGGACTTACGGTAGAGCCTGCGTCAGCTACGCTAGGGCAGAGCCTGGTAGCGGCTACTGTTTTTACTTTTAGTAGTGCTTTAAAAACATAAAAGCCAGTGCCAAGCATGAATCATTTAGAACTCGAACAAGAAATTGGGAAGATGGCTAGAGCGATGATGAGTCGAAATAGCTTAATTGGTAAAGATTTGATTGCGGATCTCAGAGAGCGGGTGTCTGTTGACAGTTTAGCTGCTTTGATGATTGTCAGTATTGAGCGTTTGATTTGGTATGACTGCGAGTCCGTGATCTGGAGTTTGAGTTATTTGATTCCTGCTGACGTGATGGAAGAAATTCGCCGGATTACTGCGCTGATTGTTTGCCAGCGGTTGATGGGCCAGGGTTTTCTGCTGGGGAAAGATTTTAGTATTGATGCCACAGGCCAGTTGCTGTTGAGTGAGAATGCTAAAACAGCGGTTGTGGTTGCTTGAATTGGGCAAGCAGAAATAGGAGTCATTAGCACTAGGAGATTTGCAGTTAGACTGGGGGCGCCCTAGGACTCTTTGTGTAACTGCAAACCTAATTCGGGATGCGGTAAGAGTTACGTGATTCACGCAGAGTTAAGATTCGCACCAGCTCTAAAAAACGATGAGTGCGGTTAGCGAAAAGAGCTTTTTACCAGAGGAAAATAGTTAGTTTCGACCGCAAATTGTTGAGGTTGTTACTGGCCGAGTGTACGGGCGATCGCCCTGTATCAAATTTTTCAGATTTTTAGTGGAATTACAGTTTTACTCCAGCTATGGTTTCATGTAGAATCATCCCTAAGATAGATACAAAATATTATGAACTTAATTCAAAACTTGGAAGCGGCTTGGTATTACCATCTGGGCTCGCGCCACCTCGAAGCTAACGATGATCATGGTGCTCTGGCGAACTTTAACAGAGCATTGAAGTTGCAATCAGATCATTATAAGGCTTGGTTCGGCCGAGGTATGGCTCTGGGGAAATTAGAACGGCACTTAGAGGCGCTGAAGAGTTTTGATGAGGCCTTGGCGGTGGAGCCGAATGCGAGCTTTGGCTGGCACAACCGGGCTATTGCTTTAGGAAAGTTGGGCCGCTGGTTGGAGGCTCTCAATAGTTTTGACCGGGCTCTGGAGTTCAGTCCTTGCGCGGCGAGTATTTGGCACAACCGGGGACTGACGCTGATCGATATGGGGCTTTACGAGAAGGCGGTTCTGAGTTTTGATCGCTCTTTAAATTTGTACCCGGAGGCTGCTTGGGTGTGGTACAACCGAGGTAATGCTTTGTTGGAACTCAAGCTTTACTATCAGGCGCTCAACAGTTTTGACCGGGCGATCGAGTTTAAGCCTGATGACGCGAAGGCTTGGTACAATCGCGGTATAGCTGCGAACTCTATGGGACTTTACAAACAAGCAGTGGCTAGTTTTAGCCGATCGATCGCTCTACAACCTGGCAGAGCCGATGCTGTGGGCGAACGGAGAGTTGCTTTGGAGAAATTAATAGGTTTAAATCAGAGAAATGCCAAGTTCACTCCCACATCTGAGCGTCCCTTAGAAGATTATTTAATTTGGTACAACCGGGGTGTGGAATTGGCGCGAAAAGGCTGCTACTCTGAGGCGATTGCTTGCTACGAAACAGTCTTAGAAATAAATCCTGATTTTGCCAACGCTTTTTACAATAAAGCTTGCTGTTATGCGCTACTGGGATTCGCTGATTTGGCCCTTGACAATTTGCAGCGGGCTGTTGAGTTTATCCCTAATTTATACCGAGAGCTAGCTTTAGCTGACTCTGATTTAAGCTGCATTTGGAAACAAGAACGTTTTGAAGCGCTGATCCAAGGTTGATTTTACGCAAAAAACAAAACAGCTCGCCAATGGGGCGAGCTGTTTTTTTGGGCGGTGCAAATTCGATCGCCCGACAGTATTTGTGCAATCTTTGCTATTGCACAGAAACTCGGATTGAGGGCTTGACCGGCCTCTTGGCAACTACGATTACCCGGTAAGTGCCGGATTCCGGTAGTTGAGCAAAAGTTTGACCTTCGCCTTGATCCAGGAGTGCTCCCGACGGAGATTGGATCGCCAGATCTAGATTTTTGTTGCTAGAGCTCGCCCTAATTGTCTGTCCCTGCTTGCCTTGAAGTGTGATGGGCTGGATTTGGTAGCCGGACATTTTGAGTTTGACTGTGGCTTGTTTTTCCTTGAATGCTATGGGAATTGCGCGATCGGGCCGATAAGTCCACTTGGCGCTAAAGTCGCGTCCGATTACGAAGCTGGTGGTTTCACCTTTGGGGGTAACTCGCACGCGATAGATACCTGACTCTGGCAACTGGCCAATCCACTGATTATCTGACTTTTCAATAACCCCCATATTTTCACCATTGGGACTGTACAGTTCGGCTGTCAGTTGTCCCGCCCACAGGGAGAGAGTAAGTTCTCGCCCTTTGATGCCTTCAAAAATATAGGTGGTGGGTTGGTTGATGGTTTCTCGGATTTCCGAGGTTGACATTCGCTTGATAGGTTCGAGGTTTGAAGCTGATTCAGAGGTAACGGGTTTGTTAAGGGTTTCTGTAATTTCCGAAGCAGCCATCAGCTCGCTCGGCGCAATTTTGGGGGCTACTGGGCTGGCAAATACTGATTTTGCCGTCATCATGAGTAGCATTCCAGTCAGTAAAATTAGTTTTTTCATGTCGCACTTCCGAGGGGGGGGTAAGGAGTTGTATATGGTTACTTGTATTTGCTTGTTTTCACCGGATTAAATCTGGCGATCGCACAGAGGCTACAAGAGGATATAGGATACACGTAAATATCCCGTACTTGCACAAAACCTGCTGGTAGCAAATTGGCAGTGCGGGAGCTAAGTAGTAGCCTCAATTTGTCGGGACCTTTTAATGATACTCCTTACGCATAATATCATCACAGAATATTAGTAATTTTTTATAGGGAGATTAAAACTTTTTCCGAGGTTCTTGCTAAAGAAATGCCCACACCCAAAAAACGCGGTGTCTGGGATTCTGGCTCTGCCTTGCTACTAGAAAAGGGCTAGCACCCCACGGGGTGAGAACCCCTAGTGTTACTTCATTTTTGACGATCGCCTAATTATTTAGGGCGGTGCGAACCCCATCTTACCATATTTGTAGCGTGTTAAACCTTTTTTTACGTAAGTTTTGATACTGTATGTTTGTAGGGAGGATTTAGTTATTATCAATGATAAAGACAAGTTTATCACTACCGAATCCGCCCTACAATACGAGGTTAATTTGTACTACGAAGCGGCCAGGATTTTCAGGTAAGCTTGTACTGTGTTGGACAACCCCATTTCTAGCGCTTCCGCAATTAAAGCATGACCAATTGATACTTCTAGTATATTAGGAATACAGCAAAATTTAGCTAAATTTTGCAAATTTAAATCATGCCCAGCATTCACCCCTAAACCTGCTGATTGAGCGGCTTGAGCGGCTTCAACATATTGTTGAAAAACAGATTCAACTCTCCCTTCGCGAAAAGCAGTTGCGTAGGGTTCCGTGTACAGTTCTACTCTGTCTGCTCCAACTTCTTTTGCTAGCGGCATGAGAGCAGCATCTGCGTCCATAAATAAGCTGACTCTGATACCATTGTCTTTTAATTTTTCAATGATTGGTAAGAGCCGATCGCGATTTTCGGGAATATTCCAACCGCTATCGGAGGTTAGCACGTCGGGAGCATCCGGCACCAAGGTACACTGAGCCGGTTTTACGTCGCAAACTATATCCATAAATGGCGGCTGAAACGGATTTCCTTCGATGTTGAACTCAACGGTTAGCATTTTGGCTAATTCGTAAACATCGGCAGCTTTGATATGCCTTTCGTCGGGGCGCGGATGGACTGTAACGCCGTGAGCTCCAGCAGCAATCACTGTTTTGGCGGCTTCCGTAACGCTGGGGATACCGATGTTTCGAGAGTTTCTGAGGAGGGCGATTCTGTTGATGTTAACGCTGAGTTTTGTCATGGGATGTTAATCTTTAAGGTAGATGCTACTATATTAATCGCTTTCGGTACGAAATCTTGAGCCTATGGCGGTAGTGTTAGGGCATTGTTAGAGGACAAATTAGCTTGTACCAGCGGTAAACTTTCTGCAAATAAAGCCTCTGCTATTTGCTGTTTGGCTGTCAAATCTGCAAGGTTGGCAATGCAGAAAAGCGGTGCGACGCGATCGACTATTTCGGGAGGAAAATCGCGGCTGAAATATTTTAGTTCAAAGTCGTATCTGTGGGGACGGTAAATCATGCCCAGCAGTTCGACTAACGGTAGAAGCGTCCAATTGTGATAGTTGCCGATCGCATCTACTAAATGTCCGCGATAAATCTCTTTTTTAACCAGAGGTTGCAGCAAATCGAAACGGATTTTAATTTCGTTGAATCTCGACTGCATTGTAGATAAATGTTTGCTTCGATCCAAAGGAGGCGGTACAATTAGATTAGCTTTGTCAAAGGCGATCGGGACTTTCCCGTGTCTCTCTATTTCCAGAAAATCGTTGCGGCTGCTGCGCCGAAAAACGGCGAAATCAATTAGCAAGAACGGCGGGGTTTCTTTCAGTCGCCAGAAACACTGCGATTGACCGTGCCAAGCGGGTTCTGGAACTCGATATTTGAGTTCGATTTCGCCAATTTCTGCGAGGGCTTTTTCAACAATATCAAAGGTTTGTTGCACGCAGTTATCTTCAACCACAACGGCAATATCGAGGTCTGACCACTCGTCGGTGTATCCGTGGGCTGCTGAACCTCCTTGCCACAAAGCGAGAACAAAATCTAAAGGTTGTAAGGTAGAAACAATCTTTTCGAGAATGATTTGTCTCATGGAATCAAGCTATACTGTTTGTTTTCCCTGGCTTGCACAAGTTTAACAAACGATCGCGTGTTGAGATTGCTCCGCGACAGTTGTCCAAAGAGTTGCTAATGCTTCCGGTTGTGCACTGCTGCCAAAAATTACACGGGAAGCTGCAAGGAAAAGTGGCAATCTTTGGGAAAGTGCGATCGCCCGCGATTGAAAATCAGCCTTATATGGTCAGAATCAGAAACTTGCCCGCTGTCCGGTAACATGAGAAAGGATTAATTTTTAACAGCGCGGCATGGCTACTATTTGGGAACTCGACTTTTACAGCCGTCCAATCATAGACGAGCGAGAGAAAAAAAAATGGGAAGTGTTGATCTGCGAAAGCCCGCTGAATGTAGGCGACAAGGCCGAATCTCTGTTTCGCTACTCACAATTCTGCTCCAGTTCTACCGTGAATTCCCTGTGGCTGGCGGGTGCAATTAAAGATGCGATCGCCGCAGCACCGAAACGCCCCGAAAAAATCCGCTTTTTCCGCCGCCAAATGGCGAACATGATTACCAAAGCCTGCGATGACTTGGACATTCCCGCCGCCTGCAGCCGCCGCACCCTCGCCCTTAGCCTGTGGCTGGAAGAACGGATGCAAGACGTTTATCCCGCCGAACCGGGCTATCAACCGGTTGTGAACCCGAGCGTTCAATTTGTACCCGAAACGCCAGTTGCGCTGCCGGATGCTTTAATCGGCGAAAAATGGGCGTTTGTGAGTTTGCCGATCGCAGCTTTTGACGAAATGTCCGAGTGGGATATCGGATTTGGCGAAGCTTTCGGACTGCCGATGACACGCCTCGCCCCAGAAACGCAAATTCCGGGACTGATTATCTACTCGTCGAGAGCAACAGCTTTGGCAGGTTGGATGTCGGGTTTAGAGTTGGCTTTCCTGAAATTTGAGAGCGGCCCACCCGCTAGGCTGGTATTAGATACGGGAGCTAATGATCGCTGGATTTTAGCTAATCTCAGAGACGCAGCAACTGAGAGAGAAGCGAAAGGATTTGAAGCTGCTAAAAAGCAAGCAAAAAAAGTACATTTCTTAGCAATTCAGTCGAATCCTGAATCGGAATCTTTTGCAGGATTTTGGCTGCTGCACGAACTAACTATTTAGTCATTAGTCATTAGTCATTAGTAATTATTCATTAGTCATTAGTTATGAGTCAATATAGCTGTTAACTCTAGACTAATGACGGTAGATTATTAACTGATGACTGATGATCAATGACTGTAAAATCTGGTTATCGCCAATTACACCAGTTTTCCCAAAAGAATCTAAATGTAGACCCGTGCACCCAACCCCTATCCAGTAAGTTATTGCCAATTCTTTAATCGAAAATCGAAAATCGAAAATCGAATCGCCCATTACAAACCACCGAGAACAATGACCAATCACCAATCAGCAGAACAACTGTTAGAACTAGCCACCAAAGCAGGTGCAGAAGCTGCTGAGGTATTGGAATCGCAATCGCTCTCACGGCCGGTCTTTTTTGAAGCAAACCGCCTCAAACAGCTAGAAACCGCCCAAGCAGAAGGCATTGCCCTGCGGCTGTGGCGGGATGGGCGGCCAGGTTTGGCGGTGGCCTACGGGCCGGTGGAACTGCAAATTTTGGTGGACAGGGCGATCGCACTTTCGCAACTCAACGAACCGGAAACCATCGAACTAGGCACCGGTGAGAAAGTTGTCTATCCCGATCTCGGAGTGTCAGTGTCGGCCGAACAGCTAGTAAACTGGGGCAAAGAGGCGATCGCGATCGTCCGCGAAGCCTATCCAGAAAGCCTCTGCACCGCCGAACTCGACTGCGAAATCGAAAGCACTCGCTTGGTGAATACCAAAGGTTTGGATTCGAGTCACACCGACACCACCCTCAGCGGTTACTTATCAGCAGAATTAGTGCGGGGCGAAGATTTCCTCAACATTTGGGAAGGCGAAACCGAACGCGGCACCCTCGACTTAAACACCAGCGCCAAGCGGGTTTTGCAGCGTTTGGAATGGGCAAAAGACAATGTAGCCCCCGCTACGGGTCGCGTGCCGGTGCTATTTACAGCCAAAGCCGCCGACTTGCTGTGGGGGACTGTCTGTGCCGCGCTGAACGGCAAACAGGTACTCGAAGGCGCTTCGCCTTGGAACGATCGATTAGGCCAACAAGTGACATCGCCGCTTGTCACCCTCTCGCAGCAGCCGGATATCGGGCCCTATAGCTGTCCCTTTGACGACGAAGGTACTCCCACTCGGGCGATCGTCTTTATCAACAGCGGAGTGTTACAGCTATTTTATACCGATCGTACCACCGGTCGAGCCTTGGGCAGTGGCACCACTGGTAACGGATTTCGCCCGGGTTTGGGCAGCTATCCGACGCCGAGTTTGTTCAATATTTTGATTAAGCCAGGTTCGCTTTCGCTAATCGATTTAATCGCTAAATTAGACGACGGAATTGTAGTCGATCAAATGCTTGGCGGCAGTGCTGGAATTTCGGGCGATTTTTCTATTAACGTCGATCTCGGCTACCGAGTCAAAAAAGGTCAAATAGTCGGCAGAATCAAAGACACAATGGTAGCTGGCAACGTCTACAGCGTCCTCAAACAATTAGTAGAATTGGGAGGAGACCCTGAGTGGAACGGTTCTTGCCACACACCGTCTCTAATTGTAGAGGGATTGTCCGTCATCGGTAAGAATTAAAGTCAGTTGGCAGTTGGCAGTTGGCAGTTGTTAGTTGGCAGTTGTTAGTAGTCAGTTGTCATCAATCATCAGTTAACAGTCAACAGTCAACAGTCAACAGTCAACAGTCAACAATTCCCAATTCCCACACATAATATGCGTATTTGTTTTATCGGCGATTCTTTTGTAAACGGTACTTGCGATCCCAAATGTCTCGGTTGGACAGGACGGATTTGCGCTGCCGCTTGCGGACAAGGACACGATATTACTTACTACAATTTAGGAATAAGGGGAGAAAACAGTGCCGATATAGAAACTCGCTGGTTCAGCGAAGTTTCTTGCCGCTTACCTCACTACGACGACGGCAGAATAGTATTTTCCTTTGGCGTCAACGACACTTACCTAGAAAACGAAAAAATTCGCATAGAAGTTGAAAAATCCATTGAAAATGCTCGCTCTATTCTCACGTCAGCCAAAGAAATATTTCCAGTATTAATGGTAGGGCCGCCGCCAGTTATTGATGCCGATCGCACAAGCCGGATTGCCAACTTATCCGAACAGTTTTCTCAAGTTTGCAGCGAGTTAAACGTGCCTTATCTAGATGTTTGCACCCCGCTGCAAAAATCGGAAATTTGGCAAAAAGAACTTACCGAAAACGATGGCTCCCATCCAGGCGCCGCCGGTTACGCTGAATTGGCTAAAATAGTTCACAATTGGGACGGTTGGAAAGCTTGGTTTAAAAATATCAATATATCAGATCAAGAGACAGTCACGCTGTTCCGAGCCGTCGGCAAAAAAGAAATGGAACTGATTAAAGAAAGCGATTTTATGGCATTTCCGCCACGCTTATCTTTTCAGCCTACTTTTTATCCCGTACTTCACAAAGCCTATGCGATACAAATCGCGAGAGATTGGAATACAAGAGATGCAGCATCGGGATATTTCGGCTATGTCACGCGCTTTCGGGTGGCGGCAGAATTCTTAAAAAAATATCCGGTTCAAAATGTGGGCAGTTCGATTCACCAAGAATATTGGATTCCGGCAGAAGAATTGGCTCAATTTAATCAAAACATTGTGGGGAAAATTGAAATTTTTGCGGAATATCAACCCTAAACTAAGAGAGAACTGTGCTAGAATTTAATCAATTTTAAGTAATGAGTTTTGACTGCTATAGCAGTTCTCAAAAAAGTGAGGTATGCCCTATGCCCTATGCCCTATGCCCTATGCCAATGAGTACCTCATCTTTCTGAGAAATGCTATATGACACTCTGATAGATTGGGAAAGGGGAATACTGCTAGTCTTGAGACAATTGCTGTCAATCGATTTGAGATTTGAGATTTGAGATTTGAGATTGACCCCACGGATAAATGCTCTTTCTTGAGGATTTTCGATTTTCGATTTTGGATTGATTCCACGGATAAATCACGTGGCGGGTACCACCTTTGAAATTCTTGGTCAAGTCGCGAGATAGATTTGGGTAAATCCCAGACACGAAAAAAGATGATTTGGGGCAACACTGCCGGCGAGCGGCCAGCCTGATTTAGAAGTGCCGGATTTGAAAACACTGGTGGAGGCTATAAGGTAAAAAAATCGCAGATTGATATCAAATCCGGTAGCATCAGAATTACAGCAGATTTCAGGTAAGTATCGAAGGATTTTTTGCTAAAGTGCGATCGAGCAGACAATTCTCAGGCCATCTACGCTATTTATGCCGTACATAACTATCCCTAAACAATTTAGGGAACCTTCCAGGGTCATCAAATCTCAACTTTTTTTACGGCCTAAACGCCTAGCCATTTTTGAAGCTTGTCTGATCGGCTTGGTTGCCGGACTGGCTGGTGTTTTGCTAAAGTCGGGAGTCGGATGGCTAGGCAGTTGGCGAGTTGCTTCCTCGACAGTAATTCCAGCTTGGATATTACTGCCCGCCGTCGGTTTATGCGGCGGGTTGCTGACAGGTTTCTTGGTTGAGCGTTTTGCTCCCGAAACTGCCGGCAGCGGCATTCCTCACGTCAAAGCTGCTCTCGGCGGAGTCAATCTTTCCTTAGATTTGCGAGTAGCTGTCGCCAAACTTCTGACCACTATTTTAGCAGTTGGTTCCGGTTTAACTTTAGGAAGGCAAGGCCCGACTGTGCAAATTGGAGCATCTTTGGCCGGCTGGATAGGTCACTTGATGCCCACTTCCCCAGACTACCGCCGACAATTGATTGCTTGCGGTGCTGCTGCAGGATTGGCTGCTGGTTTCAATGCTCCCATTGCAGGAGTTTTGTTTGTAGTTGAAGAACTGCTGCACGACGTTTCGGGGTTGACTTTAGGGACTGCAATTATCGCTTCATTTATCGGTGCAGTTGTCTCGCAGCTTTTGGGCGGCGATAGTTTAAGTTTGAACCTTCGCGCGTACCAAACCAGTT
The DNA here is from genome assembly GCF_036701555.1 of Microcoleus sp. Pol10D4. Taxonomy (NCBI): domain Bacteria; kingdom Bacillati; phylum Cyanobacteriota; class Cyanophyceae; order Oscillatoriales; family Microcoleaceae; genus Microcoleus; species Microcoleus sp. Pol10D4. The sequence continues at coordinate 20,937 of NZ_JAUBRA010000074.1, read as the reverse complement.
TTGATGCTCAGGAAATCCCGTTTTACATACTATTAGGAGTTTTAGCGGGATTGCTGGGAGCTTTGTTCACCAAAGGGATTATGGCTAGCTTGCAATTTAACAGGCGATCGCTCAAATTAGCTTTGCCCGCGCGAATGGCTCTAGCTGGCTTAACCTGCGGTTCAGTAATAGGTTTTCTTCCAGAAACTTTCCGCAACAATACGGGTTTGCGGGAGTTTTTGCTGACTGGTGAAGCAAGCGGCATAACGAGTTTAATTGCTTTTATAGCTCACTTTTTTCTGACAATTATTTCCTCGGCTTCTGGAGCTCCGGGAGGATTGTTTTCCCCTGCGCTAGTTCTCGGTTCTGCACTCGGTCACATGGTGGGCATTGTCCAGGCAGATTCCCTGGGCATCGGTTTGCCGGTAACTTACGCTTTGGCAGGAATGGGAGCGTTTTTTTGCGCGGTTTCTAGGGCGCCAATTACTGCGGTAGTAATTGTGTTTGAAATTACGGCAGATTTCAAATTAGTGCTGCCTTTGATGATCTGTTCTGTAGTTGCTTATTTGGTCGCGGAAAAGGTGGACAGTGGCTCTTTGTACGATCGCCTTTTGGAGTTTAACGGCATTCAACTGAAAAAGGCAAAAGCTGCCAGCAATACTTTGAGCGACTTGCACGCAGATGACGTGATGCAGCGCCGAGTTGAAACTCTTTCGAGTCTGCTGACTTTCGATGAAGTGATGCAGGCATTTTCGCGATCGCACCACCGAGGATTTCCAGTAGTTGAAGATGGCAAATTAGTCGGAATTGTCAGTCAAACCGACTTGGCAAATGCCAGCGAGCGCAATTTTTCAGGAGACTCGCTGCTCAAAGAATTTATGACTGTACAGCCGATCGCAGTCAAAGCAAGCGATACTTTAAGCGAGGTATTGTACAGGCTCAACAACTACAATATCAGCCGCTTGCCAGTCGTAGAAGGCCGGCGTTTGGTGGGAATTATTACCCGCAGCGACATTATCCGAGTTGAATCCGATCGCCTCAGCGGAGAAGCAACCCAGGGCCCGCATCCAGAACCTTCTTATATTGTCTATCAAACCAGGGCTCCGCAAGTCGGAAATGGCCGGTTATTAGTGCCGCTTTCCAACCCCCAAACAGCACCCGCTTTGCTGCGGCTGGCTGCGGCGATCGCGCGCGATCGCAATTACGAATTAGAATGCCTGCAAATCATCATAGTACCGCGCAACAGTTCCCCTTCTGAAAGCGCAGTGCGGACAACCAAAAGCCGCCGCCTGCTGCAACAAGCCGAGCGAATTGTTCGCAATTGGAACTTGCCGGTACACACCCAAATACGGGTAGCTCATGACGTGCCTAACGCGATTTTGGAGACAATTAAGGAGGGCCATATCGATTTAATTTTGATGGGCTGGCAAGGCGAATTTTCCACAAAAGGACGCATTTTTGGCGATGTTGTCGATACCGTAATTCGGCAAGCCGGCTGCGAAGTTATTTTGGTGAAGTGGAGCGAAAAACTATTAGCAACACGCCAGAAAAATGAGTTTTCCGCCACTTTCAGCGGGCAGAAATATGCGTCTATAGAATGGGAGTTAAATCCCGAAAAACTTGACGGCGCAGATAATCCCGCATTGGCGAGATCCTCAGATTCATCAGCGACTACAGAGACTGAACTTTCTTCGCCAAATTCAGACATTCCAGGGCCAGAATTGGGACTGCACACGCTGATGGGTTTGCACCGCTGGTTGGTACCTATTCGCGGCAGTTACAAGCAAGCTGCCGCTTTGCGGCTGCTACCGGCTTTGGTGGCTGCGAGTGCTGTACCGGAGATTAAATTGTGTCAGGTTCATCAGCCTTCTGTTGCAGAACCAGATCGGGGAGAATTAAAGCAAGCGGCGGAGTTTATCAAGCGCCGGGTTAGCTGTTCGATAATAGCGACTTCGGTTTGCGCTAAATCGGTTTCTGATGCTTTAATTGATTTGGCTCAGAACGATCAGTGCGATGCGATCGTCCTGGGAGCGAGCCGGGAAGGACTGCTGAAACAGGTGATTCACGGGAATATCCCGGAAGCTGTGGCGCGCGGGTGCGACTGTACAGTCATTTTAGTGCGATCGGCCTCCTAGCAAATTCATACCTGGATATACGAATGATAACGTACCGGCTTTCTCCGATGGAATGCTGAGGATCGGGAAAAGTTACAGATATCGGGTCATTAAATATGGTTGTGGCTTCTTGAAAGGAAACACCCTGCTTCTCAACATTTAGTGTCGCTTTGTCTGGATTCCATTCAAATTCCATAAATAACTCTCCATGCCTTTTTCCGCTTGTGCTTCACAACCGCTAAATTCTCGCTTTCCTTTTATTTTTAACACTCAATTGCTTAGTAAGCGAGGTATAATAATGCAAAGCAAAAAGCAGATTAATTCCAAAAAACACCAAAGTTAATACAAAGGTAAAAAAAGACGTAAACGACAGCCTGGAAGTCATCGTAAATATCGCCAAAATGATTGAGCAAAGCCCAAAACCGGAAGCAAAAGAACTTAAAAGCAGCAACCGCACCTTAGACATAGTTTAATTTAAAGATTATCAGTAAAATGCATTCTTGGCAGCTACAGAGGAGTGCCAAATGATACTTATTACTATATAGCGGAATTGCTCAGTTCCGCCAAGGGCAAAACGACTGCTTTCCTAAAAAGGTTTGAATTATACAGAAAAATACAGCCCGCGCTCCTGTAAACTCCTGTTGGTCAACTTAATATCAATCAAAGTAATTCCCCAGCCTCCGCGAGCATTCCACCTTTCGCCGTACAGTCACCGCAGCCGCAATCCCGCTGACAGCAAAGTATTTGCTTCCAAAACCGCGCTTTCCCTGGGATTCCAAACATTGCCAAAATCCACAAACGCCGTCACCTGCAAAACTCCTTGTTTGTCGTCGGTGCGCTTGCATCGGATACCGCAACTCGACTGAATCAAAAATCCCGCTATCGGCAAGCATTGCATCCTGACGGTAGCCCCGCAATGTGTCTGAGCCTCTTATACCGAATTGTTCGATCGGCAAAAGCTCTGCCCCAGCCAATGCCAAATCCGATCGCACCACCAGCAGCGTCTCAGGAGCCAACAAACGCACATAATGCAATTGACCCTGCCAGTGCAAAAATTGACTCTCAGGGCTGCTGCTGCTCACCGTAGCACCAAATGCTGCCACTCCCTGACAGAAATGCGATCGCGCCGCCAAGACATCTCTCTCCCATTTGAGTAAAATCCTGAAACCGCCTCAGCACCACAACCGGATTTCTACCCGAATTATCTGCTTCCGGCGACAGGGGAAAATCCTTTCCCAGCCAAGATGTATCGCTTTCTCGACTGCGAGTACCGATACCGATCGCGATTTCTCTTCTCGGATTTTGCACGATCGGCTCGCGGTAAGTCAACTGCCAACTACTTCAAATCGATCGACTTTTATCCTACCCGGAATCTTAGCAATTCTGCAGGCTGTGCCGGCGCGGGAACAGCAGGCGGCAAAAGCTGTTCCGCTGAAAGCAAGGGCGCTGGCGGCGCGGGTTACGGGAGGGGAGCCGGATTTGGCCGTCGCGGGTTGGGAATAGGAAATTCGTGTCTGTTTTCTCCTCGATTCGGCAATTGAGGGAGAGTTTCTGCTGCCTCAGTTTGGGTCAATTGATCGATCTCCGGGATGCTATTTTCTTGCTCTTGATTGCCTCTATCTAATTCTGAACCTGAGTATAAATCACGAAGCCGATCGCGATCGTCTCCTATTTCTTGATTTAGTTTGAATTGAGATAGTAAATTATCCTGCAAAATGGGCGATTGCACCCATGAGTCGGTAGCAAGCATCGACTCGCTAACACTTAGAGCTGATAGCAGTGCGGGGCAAATAGCTGCAATTGAAAAACCAAGTGCTAATGCCTTGAAAAACTTGATTTTACAAAAGCCTCTAGAAAATTGCACGGGCATGACAGATTAGCAATATTTGATAGTTATTTACACTTACGATCGGGCGCGGCCGACGCAATTGCAAGGAATAAAATTACTCTATCACTTTTTACAGAGTTAATTCCTTAAGTCAATATAAAGATAGTTGACAGCACTCCTCTTTTGTGTACTAAATAATTACTGAAAAAACTCTGACCACGAATTTCAAAGGTGGTACCCGCCACGTGATTTATCCGTGGAATCAATCCAAAATCTAAAATCGAAAATCCTCAAGCCCCCGGATTTATCCGTGGGGTCGCCTCTAAAATCTAAAATCTAAAATCTAAAATCGATTGACCTCCCAAGCTAGCCATCTTGCAAGGAATAAAATTACCCTATCACTTTATATTGACTTAAGGAATTAAGTCAATATAAAGATAGTTGACAAAACTCATGTTTTGTGAATTCAAAAATAACTAAAAAAACTCCGACCTCCCAAGCTAGCCCTGTAGGTCGGCGGAGCATTCTATCAAACCTGCGATCTCAGAAATAGGTAAATTTTGATAGAGATTACTACATTTTATTGAGCTGCGATCGCAATTCTTCCAACTCAGCGTCAATCACCGGGCTCGACTCCGAGCTACTGGCTGCTGCCGTTTTACCCGCTGCCGGCAATTGACCTTGAGACACAGATCCCCCGGTCAGTTGAGCTTTCATCTGAGCCAACTCATCGTCAACGTCACCGCCGCTTTCGAGCAAGCGGAACTGTTCCTCTAAATTGCTGCCGCCGGCGGCCAGTTCTGCCGAAGCTCCCGCGCGAGCTTCAATTTGCAAAACTTTTTCTTCCATGCGATCGAAAGCTGCCATTGAACTGCCAGTATTCAATGTGCCAATGGTATTGTTGAGCTGTTCCTGAGCCTTGGCAGCGGATATCCTCGCCTTGAGCATATCCTTCTTAGTCTTAGCTTCGGAAATTTTGCTCTCCAAACCGATCAAATTGCGCTTGAGACTTTCCACCTGAGCCGATTGCTGATCCAGGCTGGCTTTCAGCGTAGCCGCCGTTTCCGCGTGAGACTTTTTGCGAACTAGCGCTTCCCTGGCCAAAGTCTCGTCTCCTTTTTGCAGGGCTAGCTGAGCGCGCTGCTGCCACTGGTTAGACTGAGATTCAGCTTGATTGTACTGAGTCTGGGTACGCTTTTGAGTGGCGATCGCGCTGGCAACGGCCTGACGCAACTGCACCAAGTCTTCCTGCATATCCGTAACAGACTGTTCTAAAATCTTTTCGGGGTCTTCAGCTTTGTTGACCAGATCGTTAAGATTGGCTTTGACGACTCGGCTAATGCGGTCAAATAATCCCATAATGCTATTTTTCCTGGGTGAGGTGTACGAAGTAGGCGGAAAGCAGGCTTGATAGCCTTAGCCCGCAGTTGTGAAATTCACTCTTGTCAGATTTTTAGTGCGATTTAGTTTTTGGCAATTTTTGCAGACAGATAAATCCAGTTTAAAGCGATCGAGTAATGTGATGCAGGCAAGCTTATTCATGCACATATCTATTGAGTTTAACTTCGATCCGGGAATTCCCCAACAGGCTTCGAGCCATCTCTAGCTAGGCTGTTGAGAAGTTTTTGCTCGTCCCGACTCTTGTTCTGTTGCCTGGGGTTCAGGATGCGGGCGGCTCGCTCGACGGCAATTTGGGTGTATTGTTGCCCGGAAGCATTTGTGCTTTCATCGCCGCCAACTCGTTATCCACATCGTCGGCACCTTCGAGAGAGAGAAACTTCTTTTCTAAATCATTAGTTCCGAGTTCTGCAATTGCTTCGGAGCGAGCTTCTAGCTGCATGACTTTCTCTTCCATCCGTTCAAAGGCGCTCAAAGTGCTGCCGGTACTGAGATTGCCCATCATTTCTTGAAGCCTTTCCGACGATGCGGCCGATCGAGCTCGGGCAATGTACATATCTTTTTTAGATTTTGCCTCGGAAATTTTACTTTCGAGCGCCCGCATATTTTCTTTAAGTTTAGTCACAACAGCGTTCTGTTGTCCGAGACTGGCTTTCATCGCCGTTGCCGTTTCTTGATAAGATTTCTTGCGCGTCAGAGCTTCCCGCGCCAAATTTTCCTCGCCTTTTTGCAAAGCTAGCTGCGCCCGCTGATGCCATTCTGCTGCTGTAGACTCAGCTTGGGAACACTGGCGTTCAGTGCGTTTTTGAGCTGCAATCGCTCCTGCCACAGCTTGTCTGAGCTGCACTAAATCTTCCTGCATATCCATTACAGCCTGTTCCAGAATTTTTTCTGGGTCTTCGGCAGCCCCGACCAAACTGTTAATATTGGCTCGAATCACTCGCCATAGGCGATCGAATAATCCCATTTTGCCCGTCTCCCGATTTTATTAAATTTTAGATTTAGGACTAGGAATTGACAATTACAAAACCAATTTTGTGTTAGACAAAACATTCCTCATTGTCTAGCTTTGTCTAACAGTTTAGTTAAAGTTTTTCACCCTTTAACTAATTTATGGTTGATAGTATTGTGGCTTCATTCCTTTTTCTTGGAGTTCTTTCGCCAAACGTTCTGCTGAGGCAGCATCGCTCAAAGCCCCCATTTGGATCTTGACACCCTTTGAGAAGTTTCGCACGTAGGCATCGGGAACTACGGTTCTGGCTTGCTGCAGCGATTTTTCGTCGGTGTAATCGGTGACAACGTAATAGAAACCGTCGGCCGCCCGTGCAGGCCTTCCCAGCGGGGATGCGGCTGCTGGGGATGCGGCTGCTGGGGATGCGGCTGCTGGGGATGCGGCTGCTGGCTGGGCTGGGGAGGGTGTTGGAGGCAGTGTCGGCAGTGCCGGCACAGGCTGCGCGACGCTGGGGCTGGGAGTGGGAAGCAAAGCCGTACTCAGATTGTTGAGTCCTTGTTCCCTACCTCTGGGCGGGTTCCCGTCTTCTGTAGGAATCGGCACAGCCCCGCTGGGGCCAGGAGGCGCTGGCGGAGTTGGCGGGATTGATGCTTTTGGTGACGGGGAAGGAATCGGGCTGACTGTCGGCTTAACATTGCTGAGAGTGCTCAAATCTAGCTCGACAAATTCCTTGGATACCAGATTTGGTGCTTTCGGTAGTTCCTTGGTGCTGGTAGCTGAGGTGGATGTAGAGGCGGGACTGTCGCTGGGAGAGGGTGAGGTGCGATCGAGCAAACGGTTCAGGCCGGCCATCTTAACTAGATTTGACGGGTACATGACTGCGTAGCCCAAAGCTGTGCACGATAGCAAAAACAGCAGCATCGAACTCAGTCCCAAGGGAGTTAACAAACTGGCAGCTAAACTGCGTTCTACCGTAGGCTCAGCTTTTGACTCGTCCAAACTTTCGATCAGTTTTTCGCTTGATTCGAGATACTTGTTGGGTGCCAAGGCACTGCTAGATAATTTTGTGCCGCCCCTGGTAGTTGCTAACGGGGCATCGCCCTGAGTGCCGGCAAGGGATAGGGGCAGCGATAGCGGCTGCTGGGTTTCCTCCGCAGTCTCCGGCGCCAAATTTTGGGCTAGCTGTTGCTCGGTTGTGGCTGTTTGCTTGCCGGTACGAACTGAGGGCGACACCCACTGTTCGGCCCGCCGCCTGTGCCTTCTGTATGTTGTCAGTTCTGCTTCTAGGTTTACATCTAGACTCCCCAGGACTGCTTGCAAAGCAGGGTTGATTGGGGTTGAAGAGGATTGATGATTTGGGGATTCAACCGAAGAACGCTTACTCATTAGCAAAACTCCTACCGCCTCTGAATTAATTTTAATGTTTTGATTTTGACACTCCCGGGCCTAAAGGCGTCGGAATTCTTGCTTCGCAGGGATTCCAATGAATTTACCCTCGTGCCGTGCATCTTGACCGTATGCCCTACGGCTGCAAGTCCTCACTTGAGAACTACCTGTGCGGCTGCGACATCTCTGTCGGTTGTATAGCCGCAATTGTGACACGAGTGAGATCCTTGTGATAACTCTTTTTTGCCTGTTTGGTTAAGGCAATTGGGACAGATTTGGCTAGTCTTTTTAGCATCTACTTTCTGGAAATACACACCGCGCTTAAAGCAAGTTTGCTCCAATATGTTGAAGAATTTCCCAAACCCAGCATCTAAGCAGTGTTTACTTAACATCCCCGCTTTCTGTCCGACCAGATTAAGGTCTTCGACAAACACCATACCCGCGTCATCACAGATTTGATGTGACAACTTGCGATGCCAATCTTTTCGGCAGTTTGCCACGTACTCATGCAGCAAAGCGACTTTTTTATGAGCTTTTTTCCAATTATTTGACCCGATTATTTTTCTAGTAACGCGCTGTTGCAGCAATTTAAGCTTGCGTTCTGCGTCAGCAAAAAACTTCGTTCTTTTAATTAAAAGCCCGTTAGAAGTTGCAATCAAATTAGTCAACCCTAAATCAATTCCTACGGGATTGCCGTGAGGAATGATATCGGGAATTGAGGCATCCGATTGCAAAGTCAACATTATATACCAGCCACTAGACCGTCTAACGACGCGAGCTTGTTTGACGATTGCGCCCTGGGGGATGGGACGCGACTGACAAAATTTTATCGAGCCAATTACAGGCAATTTAAAGCGGTTGCCTTGATGGAAAGTTGCACCCAACTGTGGGAAACTCAAATACCTCAAAGCCCCCTGTTTTTTCAACCGAGGAAACCCGTGATTTTGCTCCCACATACTGACGAAAGCTTTTTCCAATCTCCGCAGCGTTTGTTGCAACACCTGAGCGTTGAATCGCTGCAATGCGGGGCTGGTCTTCCTGTATGCCGTTAAAGCCTTGCACTGACTTGAATATGTCGGTCTAGGCACCTCAGCAGGAATAATATAGTCGGAGCCAATGGAGCAAGAGTTGATCTGACATTTGCGTGAGTTGTACCAGTCTTTGCGTTCTCGTAGGGCATAGTTGTACACCTTGCGGCACTGTTATAGCCAATCTTCAAAAACTGCTATTTGTGTCGCTGTGGGCTTCAACTTAAATTCAAACGTCAAATTAAACACTTGCTTCACATCCTGGACTTAGTATACAGCAAGTCTACAAATCGTCTAAGGATTTCTTAGGACCAATTAAAGTCGCCCGCTTATGGGCGAGGCTCTCACCCCAAAATTTTGGTAGATATAAACAATAAGCTTGAAAACTTGCCTATTTTATGATTAGCTACTTTTGGCGTCAATGCAACAGGGGCCGGAGATCCTGCTGTCGATCGCCCGCAGCTATTTTTCATTTTCATTCGCACACTTAATTGTTGCTGTTTCCTGGAGGCTGCTTACCGACACTCTCAGCCAATTTTTGTATTCTCGGCTACCGCTTATTTGTAAGCTCTCATACTCGTTGGGCATTTGTACTTTTTCTTGATCCCTAACGGCTTTATAAACTTTTAACCTTTGTTTTTACCTATACAATGAGCAAGCACCGAGCTAATTGTTTCTATATATAACGAGATTATAAATAAATTATAAAATTTAATTATGCTTCGGGGATCGCTACAACCCAGACAGCATAAAGGTTGGGATGCTCTAAAACCTGCTAGCTCTACAAAGGAGAATTAGAGATGAAAATGATTTCCCTAAGAACTTTTATGCAAACCTCATTAACTTCACCTTTAACTTCAGCTTGTGGTCACTGCCGTCACTATACCCCTGAAGGCAGACGCGGGGGTGTTTGCGCTTTACTAGGCGGGCCGGTTCAAAGTCACTGGAAAGCTTGTTCTTTAGCGGTTTCGCCTTTTAAATCATCTTGGGAAAACATAGAAGAAATTGGAATGTGGCAAGAATCGACTCTGACGCTGCAGGATGCCGCCGTCACTCTTTCCGAGCGCAATGCCTGCCAGCTTACAGGCACAACGTTAACCGAAAAATCGGCAGCAGCAGTCTCGGTCTAGTTCGTCGGCGGCCCTGCTGCTCATACCATTTTCGATTTTCGATTGGGAAATCACTGATCATTATCATGGTTGGGATCTGACAAAGCAGTTTCATTCTTTTTGGGAACTGGTATCAAGAGTCACACTTTTGGACGATCGGGTGCATAGGGCTTTAGTAACTCCGAAAAATCAGCAGCATCTACTTTAATATGAGCGAACAAAAAAACTGATTTATCCATCCAGCTATGGCAGCCAAGGATATTGACTAAAATCAGGTTGCCGTTTTTCTAAAAAGGCTTGTTTGCCTTCGGCGCCTTCCTGCGTCATATAGTACAGCAAAGTGGCATTTCCCGCCAGTTCTTGCAAACCGGCTTGACCGTCGCAGTCGGCATTAAAAGCGGATTTCAGACAGCGAATCGCGATCGGACTTTTTTCGAGAATTTCCGTAGCCCACTGAATCCCTTCTAGTTCTAGTTGTTCGACGGGTACGACGCAGTTGACTAAACCCATTTCTAGGGCTTGCTGCGCGCTGTACTGGCGGCACAAAAACCAAATTTCTCTGGCTTTTTTCTGGCCGACGACTCTGGCGAGATAGCTAGCTCCGAAACCACCGTCGAAACTGCCGACTTTGGGGCCGGTCTGTCCGAAAATAGCATTGTCAGCAGCGATCGTCAAGTCGCAAATTAAGTGCAGAACGTGACCGCCTCCAATTGCGTAGCCTGCCACTAAAGCAATTACAACTTTGGGCATAGAGCGAATCAACTTCTGCAAGTCGAGCACGTTCAACCGGGGTATGCCACCTTCGTCTACATATCCCGCCGAACCGCGCACGCTTTGGTCGCCGCCGGCGCAAAAGGCGTATTTGCCGTCTGTATGAGGCCCCGCACCGGTGAAAAGGACAACGCCGATTTTTGTGTCTTCGCGGGCATCAGTAAAGGCATCGCACAGTTCCTGCACGGTTTTGGGACGGAAAGCGTTCCGTTTGTGAGGTCGATTGATGGTAATTTTGGCGGTGCCGCCGCTTTTGTGATAGAGAATGTCTTCGTAGGTTTTGGCGGTTTGCCATTCAATTTGCATAATCAATCAATTTTAGATTTGAGACCGAGCTGGGTCTATCAAGACAGCGACAAGTCGCTTTTAGATTTTAGAGGGATTCGGTCCAATGGGATATAAGGGTCGATCGACTCTTGCCCAAAAAATAAAGCGGGACTTAGGCAGAAACCAGGTTTTTCACCAACATACGCCGTGCAGCGCTCTGGGTAGAGGTTAAACAACCCGGTTTTTGAGGGTAAGAGCGCCCAATTCCCATCTCAATTGGAAACAGCGTCAAATCCTCGAAATCCTCTGACTACTTTTACTACCCAAAAATTTATATGGGCTGGATTATTTGCGGAGTAAAATACTCAGCAAGTGCTTTGCTGCTTTGCCAAATACCGGATCGCGGGACTCGAATTCGCTGGGATCGAGTAAAGCTTGAACTTCGCTAAAAGCTTCTGAGTCGAGGGTTCCTTCTTTAGTAAATAAAGTGTCTATGACTGCAATGTGTCTGGAGTCGAGACCGAGCCGATTGGCGATCGACTGTAAGTACATTTGCTCCCGCATATCGATGTGTCCGTCTGCGGCTGACATTTCGTAGCCGGAACCGATGAGCAACAGTTTTTCTGATTCTGAGAACAAAGCTGTCAGGGTTAGCAATTCCGTGGGGTTGAAGTAAACCTGCTGTTTGGATACTCCTTTGACAAGGCGCTGAATTAGTTCTACCCGATCGCGGTCGCCGCTGGCAAAGGCTTTGAGAGTCTTTTGCAGCCGTTCTTCTTCTTCAACTGCGATCGTCCTGTCAATAATCATCACTCCGCGCAGGATGGAAATCAGAGCCGTCAGAAACACTACCAAAGGAGTGATATCTTGTTCGCGCAGCTTTTGCCGACTAATGCGGCACAACAGCTCAACAATTTCAGTGGTAATCGTAGTGGTGTCCATAATTAAAGACTCTCGATTAAGCTGTAATGTAACTTTAATTTATTGATCTTAAGTTTTTCTGTTACTTAGGCATGACGTGAATTGTAAAGCTGAGCCGTTGTCTATTAGTGATACTACTTATTTTATTCACAAACGCTGGATGACTAGGGCTGTGGAATTGGCGCAAGCAGCCGGTGATGCTGGTGAAGTACCCGTTGGTGCTGCCATTGTTGACGGTAGTGGCAAATTGATTGCCGAAGCGCAAAATCGGCGAGAGCGAGATTGCGATCCGACTGCTCACGCTGAAATTTTGGCTTTGCGGGCTGCAGGCAAAGTTTTGCAAGACTGGCATCTTAACCAATGCACGCTCTATGTAACGCTGGAACCTTGCCCGATGTGCGCTGGTGCGATCGTCCAAGCTCGGATTGGTCTGCTGGTATACGGAGCAGATGACCCAAAAACTGGGACGATTCGGACTGCGGCTAATATTCCCGATAGCGCGCATTCGTGTCACCGCTTAGAGGTGCTCGGCGGTATTATGGAGTCTGTTTGCCGCGATCAGTTGCTTTCGTGGTTTGAAGGGCGGCGGAAAAATTAACAGGTAAAATTTTTTACTTTCTTCGGGGCGATGTTTAATCGAAATTGACCGAAAGCATCCAGGATACAAGCCCCCGGATTCATCGATCCAGAAATAAAAAACCTGTATCCGATGAAACTTGCGCCCCGAATTTATCCGTGCGGTCAATGCTTCAATTCTAAAATCTCAAATCTCAAATCTAAAATCTAAAATGGATTGACCCTTTAACTGGAATAATAGATCCGTAATTCCCCGCTCAAGCTTTCGAGGCGGCCGACTGCTCTGCATTAGTGCTGTCCGGTTGGTTGAGGTTTTACCTGTTGGAGATTATCTCTTGCGGGCGCGATCGCTCGATCGGCACAAGGCCAATAGCAAAAGTGTCCCGATCTAAAAACTAAAGATTTGGCCAACACCTTACTTTAGACTTTAGATATCGATCAAGCAGCTTAATTGCTATGCCCCACACCGCCACGATCGCCGTTGAGTCCAGTAAATCATCTCTAGTGAAGCCAATGCCTGCCAAGGTAGCATCTAATACCTCTCGCGTTTCTCCTTGGTTAACCTCCTTGCTCTATCCGCTAGGTCACTATGTTGTCCTACCGTTTCATTTTGGCAAGATTGAGGTAACCGGACAGGAGCACTTGCCGAAAGACGGGCCTGTCATCTTAGCCCCAACGCACCGCTCCCGGTGGGATGCCCTGATGATGCCCTATTCAACGGGACAGAAGGTGACTGGACGCGATTTGCGGTTTATGGTAACTGCTGATGAGGTCAAAGGACTGCAAGGTTGGTTCATCAGACATTTGGGGGGGTTTGCTGTGGATCTCAAGCATCCGGCAATTGGCAGTCTCCGTTATGGGGTGGAACTACTCCTTGACAAGGAAATGTTGGTGATTTTTCCCGAAGGCGGTATTTTTCAGGATGGCGAAGTTCATCCGATTAAGCCGGGATTGGCGCGTTTGGCAATTCAAGCAGAATTGAGCAAACCAGGTTTGGGAGTGAAAATTGTACCGATGAGTATCCGCTATCGCCCACGAATTCCTCAATGGGGTGCTCAGGTAAAAATTGCGATCGGTTCTCCGATTTCCGTGGCGGATTATGCCAATGGTGGCGGTGGTAAAAAAGAAGCACGATTGTTGACAGCCGATCTCGAAATGGCTCTTAAAAAGCTTGATGAAAGTTGAGAAGAAGAAAGTTCGGCAACGGATTGTGTAACGGATGTAACGGATTTCAGGAAGAATGAAGTTCGGCAACGGATTCTGTAACGGATGTAACGGATTTCAGAAAGAAGGAAGAAGGAATTATGATATAATTTTTTCTGGTGCTGTAGAGAGATGCAGCACTTATTTTGCTGGTTTGTTATGTCTGTATTAAGTGTGAGCATTAATGGATTGTGCTTTGAACTTTAAGCCGGGTCAAATTGTCAGTTTAGAATGTGGAGATGCGTGCCTGCATTCAGAGGTGATCCAAGTGGTTGAGGCACGTCAAATTTGTTGGGTGCGCCCTTTAATGTTAGTTGTATTACTGTCAGGCAAGGATTTATCGCCGCAATGGTCGGAAGAATACACTTTATCCGACTTGCGGGATGGTGCTGATTTGCTTTGGCCGCTGAGCTTGTTTCGGGCGGCTTTAGATACTGAGGTAATTTCGCTGTTGACTCAGTTGCAGTCTCTGGACTCTGAAAAAAAGGATGGTGCGATCGCATCTCGGCAACTTAGAGATTTTGTCGATCGAGTTTGGGAAGCTTTTCCCAGTGCTTTTCATTAAGCAGATATCAACTGTTGACTGTTGACTGTTGACTAATGACTAATGACTGTTGATTCGATTTTACAATTCCGATGCTAGCGGAGTTGATATGATACCCTCTTGATTTTTTAGTCGGCGCAGGCAAACTTCGTTTGACTAGAAGCGATTGAACTCGCCGACTGTTGGCAGACTCTTATACTAAAATACAGCGTGTGAAAGCTCTTCGGGGTTGAGATTATTGTGAATAACTTGACCGTCGCGGAACCAGACAACGCGGCGAGTTTGGCGCGCTACTTCCGGTTCGTGCGTTACCATAACAACAGTCATGCCGCTTTCGTTGAATTCTGTAAAAATATCCATTACTTCTTGAGTAGTTTTTGTATCCAATGCACCTGTAGGTTCATCAGCCAGCAACAACACGGGACGGTTGACAATAGCCCTGGCAATGGCTACGCGCTGCTGCTGTCCTCCTGATAGTTGATTTGGTCTGTTTTGCAGCCGACTTTCCAGGCCTACTTTCGTTAAAGCATCTACTCCCCGTTCGCGTCTTTCTGCTGCGGGAATGCCGGCATAAACCATCGGTAACATGACATTTTCTAAGGCTGTCAATTGAGGCAACAGGTGAAATTGTTGGAAGACAAAACCTAATTTTAAATTGCGAATTCCGGCTAATTCTTCTTCCGGCATTTGGGCGACATCTACGCCGTCTAAGTAGTAACTGCCGCTCGTAGGTCGATCGAGACAGCCGATAATATTCATAGCTGTAGATTTGCCGGAACCCGATGCGCCCATAATCGAGCAATATTCTCCTTGTCTTACGGTCAAGCTGACGCCGTTTAAGGCGCGAACTTCCAGGTCGCCAATCCCGTAAACTTTTGTTACCTCTTCCAGACCGACAACAACGGGCTTTGAGAGGACTTGCGGGTCGAGGTCTTGGTATGTATCGGTTTGTAGTTCAGGCATTTTTTTTCTGTGCGATCGACACAACTAACTACTAAGCTAACACTTCCCATCGGTTTTGGCGGCGGTCGTGGCGATCGTTTGGACGCTAATTGACGAGATATAAAAAAACTAAATCTTTAACGACGTGTTTGTGAGTTGTTTGATGAGAGTCATCTGATGTTATAGCACTAGATAGTTATCTAATTTGCTTTTTCCAGCGCGGGTCAAGCCTTGATTATTGTGGGCATAAATTAGGTCGAGGATATGCTCTTTTGCTTCCTCGGAGAGTGGAAAGTTGATAATGGTGTGGGAAGTGGGGCGATTGCCAAAAAATCAACTATTTCTGCATAAGCTTTGGGGATATTAGGGGCTACAGTCA
Organism: Microcoleus sp. Pol10D4; assembly: GCF_036701555.1. Taxonomy (NCBI): domain Bacteria; kingdom Bacillati; phylum Cyanobacteriota; class Cyanophyceae; order Oscillatoriales; family Microcoleaceae; genus Microcoleus; species Microcoleus sp. Pol10D4. The sequence goes on along the minus strand of NZ_JAUBRA010000074.1, from coordinate 5,540 downwards.
TATTTTCTTTCTGCTTTTTGTGTTTTTCTCACAGCTTGTCTAATTGGGTCAACTTTTTCTGGGCAAACTGGCGGACTTTTTCATCTGGATCGTTGGCAAATCGATCGCGAAGTATTTCTAAATTTTTTGGGCGATCGGGGTATTGCTTGAGCATGATTTCAAGTGCTGTTTTCCGGGGGTTATCTTGCCATTTGTACAGGCGTTCAAAAGGATGATTGATAGCAATATCCCCCAACGCTTCAAATATCCCTGGTTCATCTTTCCACTCCCATGCTAATTCTTTAAGTGCTGAATATCGCACATCCCAATCATCATCAGATTGAGCCATTTGTTTGAGAAGAGGTAAGGTCTCCGGGTCATCCTTCCACCCCAGTCCTAATTCTTGGACTGCTGCTTTTCGTACAGCAGAATTATCATCAGATTGAGCCAGTTGTTTGAGCCAAGGTAAGGTCTCTGGGCAATTTTTCCACCCCCGTGCTAATTCTTGGACTGCTGAATATCGCACATCCGAATCATCATCAAATTGAGCCAGTTGTTTGAGGATAGGTAAGGTTTCTGGGTCATCTTTCCACCCCCGTGCTAATCTTTGGACTGCTGCTTGTCGCACAGCCGAATCATTATCATATTGAGATATTTGTTTGAGGATAGGTAAGGTTTCTGGATCGTCTTTCCACGCTTGTGCTAATTCTTCGACTGCTGCACGTCGCACATACCAATTATTATCAGATTGAGCCAGTTGTTTGAGGAAAAGTAAGGTATTTGGGTCATCTTTACACCCTTGTGCTAATTTTTGGACTGCTACATATTGCCCAGCAAAATTATCATCAGATTGAACCAGTTGTTTGAGGAAAGGTAAGGTTTCCGGGTCATTTTTCCACCCTCGTGCTAATTCTTGTACTGCTGCATATGATGTCATATACAAATCATCATCAGATTGAGCCAGTTGTTTGAGAAAAGGTAAGGTTTCCGGGTCATCTTTCCACCCCAGTGCTAATTCTCGGACTGCTGCATATGGCACATCCAAATCATCATTAGATTGAGCCAGTTGTTTGAAAAAAGATAAGGTTTTTGGGTCATCTTTCCACCCCCATGCTAATTCTTCGACTGCTGCACATCGCACATCCGAATCATCGTCAGATTGAGCCAGTTGTTTGAGCCAAGGTAAGGTTTCTGGGTCATGTTTCCACCCCCGTGCTAATTCTTGGACTGCTGCACGTCGCACATCTGAATCCTCATTAAATTGAGCCTGTTGTTTAAGCCAAGGTAAGGTTTTTGCGTCATCTTTCCAAGTGTAGGCGATCGCACTTACTGCTTGAGTGCGAATTTCAGCAACTAGCGTTCCCTCTTCTTCATCAGCCTCATAATAATAATTGAGGTCGTACTTGGTTAACTCTTTTAAGCGTTCAAGCAATTGACCCTCAACCGCAGCAATCTCTTTTCTCTCCCTTACCTCATCCAAACACTTCGCCGCCAAAAACAGATTGCTGAAGTTTTTGGCTTCCCCCTCCTGTTCAATCAAAAACTCAATTAATTTCCCGGTAAACTTTCCAGCAATCAATCCCGCAATCAAGCACAAAACTTCCTGCCAAGATTCATCATCCCAGTGCTTGCCAAAAACATCGGTTTTCAACTCCTCCAGTGAAATTTCTTGTGTCTTCTGAAACCTTTCCACCACCTCCGACGCACAGAAATATTCCAAAAAAGTTCGATGCACAAACCCATAAGTATCCGCACCCAAATAACATAAAATAAAGTTGCGAGTTCGCAGTTGGTTAATTATCAACTTTGCCCGCTCTTTCGGCCGATCGAAATCTTTATTCTTCAGATAGGCTGTGAGGGTATTATCCAAATCTTCCGCACTAATAATATTGCCAGCCAACCCTTCAGGTGCTGCTTGCATTTTGTAAGCGACTCGCCGCAGCATTTCTTGCTTATCTTTAGCATCAATAGTTTTCGGATCGAGCCTGCTATCCTCTACTAAAGACCTTTCCACATCCCATTGATAAAGCAATACCCGCGAAGCTTGATTGTAAAGTTCCGCCCTGTCTCTCGGCAATTCTTGCCCGCGATTTAAAATCGCCATAATCGTCAACAATAACGGATTACCCGCTAAATCTCGAATTGTTGATGAATACGCTAATGCTCTTTTCATGCGCTCACTAATCCGCGCTTTTTCCCCAGCATCAGTAAAAGTTAATTCGTGCCAGCGGCGAACAAAATCCTGAATTTGTTTCTCATTCAAATCTTGGAGAATAAAGTGATGAAACTCTGCATCTTGCAACCGTTGAGGTTTGTAACCAATAATCCGAGACGTGACAATCACTCGCACGCGCGGATACTCATTGGTAAACCGATGAATCGCCGTAATTACATCTTCTCGTTTGCCGGAATCGAAAATTTCATCTAACCCGTCGAACATCACCACAGCGTCGCCTGCTTTTAGCTGTTCCTGCAATTGATGCTGATTCAAGTGACAAATTGAACCCGGACTTTGATGGAAAAATTCGAGGAAATTCTTGCAATGTCCTGATTCCCCGCTGCGAATGTAAGTCCGCAATTCTATTAGCAGGGGAATCGGCTGAGATGTCACGCTATTTAAGGGCGATCGCGCCCAGTTTAATGCTAAACATTGTAACAGAGTAGACTTGCCAGAACCCGGATCGCCTAAAATAACAATGTAGGGATACTTTTGCTTGTCATTGATAACATCTAACACGGATACGATCGGCTGAGAAAAATAACCGCGCCGATATTTCTCTAAATTTTCTAGATCGATCGCCTCTAATTGATTGCTGTCTTGCAGCCGCCGTTGATGTTCTTTAGGAATTTCGTAAGCTTGGGGCAGAAATGATTCGTAAATCGATCGCACATCTTGGAAAATAAAGATTTGCCAAACCTTCAGCTTTTCGCGATAATCGTAGGTATTGGGATCGACGCTGCTTAAATTGAGATTGCTGTAACGCTCGCGCAGAGCTTCTTGATATTGCCTCAAGTCAAAATCGGGGATAATCCCCGCCGTTTCTTGAGTATTTTTCTGAATGCTATCCAGATTTTGAGCCGTCAAGATATCGCGCAACTCTTGTGAGTCAAAGAGAATTTCTTGAACTTCTGCGAGATACTGATTGGCGATCGTTTGCCACTTAAATCTTGCGGGTAAAGGAGTTAAATCTAGTTGATCCCAGGTTTGTTCGAGAAGTTCTGCATCGAGAGATTCGCGATCGCTCTCAAAAGCCTTGCCCAAAATTTCCTTAACAGACTTGTTGCTGATAAACTGTTTAACATCTTTAATATACAGCTTTCTTTCCTCTGAGGAAAGTCCGCCAATTTTCAACTGCTGTTCCACCAAGTCCAAAAACTTTTTGATCGCTTTACCCGCTGCGACTTTTCGGGGGTCTTTTTCGCCTAATAAGACGTTTTTCAGGGAATCTTTAAAAAAATCTTTAGCAAAATCCTTCGCGCCGTCTTTGATCAAGTCTTCTAAGATGGGTTGAACGAGAATGCCGACTCCTTGCGTCACTCCCCAGATCACCAGCCAATCGATCATAAAGCTAGCCCGATAATTAATTTATTATGTTGATAATATAGCAATTATCAAGGATTTATGAAATTCTAAAAACTGTAGTGTAATCTCCCGTAGTTGCCCCAATACGTTAAGGTAGTATCAGTTTTCTATCGCTGCGCTGCGATTAGCCCTGATCCCGCTTGATTGTTGCCCCCTACTACCCCTTAAAAATCGGGAATAGCATCAAAGTTGCGCTTTTTTACAGGGATTTACGGGAGTTCGACTCGGCTATAACGAGCGATCGACAATTAGCTCTTTTATTCTTGGCGGCGGCTCGAAAATAGTTACATTTTTATATGTTTCTTGTCGAGCGCTTGTGCTATACTCTAATAATGGGAGTGTGAGCATTTTTTAAATTAACGCACAGATTTCTATTATTAAATAATACCCGATTGATCGCAAAAAGTAAAGTAGTTTACCCCAAAAAAAACAAAAATTTTTTGAGATATCATTAAAAAAAGTAAAGCGTAAAATTGGTAAGTGGGCGATAAGAAGGTACAGACAATTATGACATACGACTACGACTTGTTTGTGATAGGTGCGGGTTCCGGCGGATTGGCGAGTTCCAAGCGAGCAGCATCCTACGGCGCAAAAGTGGCGATCGCCGAAAATGACTTAGTAGGCGGAACCTGCGTAATTCGCGGCTGTGTCCCCAAAAAGCTCATGGTGTACGCCTCCACATTTTCGCACCTTTATGAAGATGCGGTGGGATACGGTTGGAGTCCAGTAGAAAGCAGCTTTGATTGGGAAAAACTCATCACCACCGTAGATGCAGAAGTGCGCCGACTCAGTAAACTGCACATCAGCTTCCTCGAAAAAGCCGGAGTCGAATTAATCTCAGGATACGCCAAATTTATTGACCCCCATACCGTCGAAGTTGGTGACAAAAAATTTACCGCAGCCAAAATCTTAATAGCAGTCGGCGGAGAAGCCAGAAGAGTCCCAATTCCCGGCATCGAACACGCGATAACCTCCCGCGAAATCTTCCTGCAAAAAGAGCAGCCAAAACGATTAGCCATTTGGGGTGGCGGCTACATCGGCGTCGAATTTGCTTGCATTATGAACGGGTTGGGAAGCCAAGTAACTCAAATCATTCGCAGCGACTTAATTTTGAACGACTTCGACACAGAAATTCGCACCAACGTGCAAGAAGGAATGATTAAGCACGGAATAGACATTTTGACAGAAAGCTCGATCAACCACATAGAGAAAACCCCAGAAGGCTTAGAATTAACTTTGTCGGGGAAATCCGAAGGAACGCTAGTAGTAGACGCGCTGTTGTGCGCTACCGGGCGCTTGCCGAATTTGGAAAAATTGGCTTTAGAAAATGCGGGAGTAGAAATCGATAACTGTGCGATCGCAGTTACCAAAGATAGCCGCACCAGTCAGCCGCACATTTTTGCAGTGGGAGATTGCACCAACCGCATCAATTTAACGCCAATTGCGATCGCTGAAGGACGCGCTTTTGCCGATACTGAATTTGGTAATAACCCCAGATCAATCAGTCACGAAAATGTTGCCTCAGCAGTATTTTCCCAGCCGGAAGCGGCTACAGTCGGCTTAACAGAAAGCCAAGCCAGAGCAAAGTTTCCCGAGTCCATTAAGTGCTACACAGCCAAGTTTCGGCCGATGTTTCATTCTTTGACAGGTGCAGATGAGAAAACTTTTGTCAAGTTAATTGTTGAGACTAATACTGACAGAGTTTTGGGCGTACACATGGTTGGGAAAGACGCGGGCGAGATTATTCAAGGAATGGCGATCGCGGTTAATATGGGAGCTACGAAGAAAGACTTCGACGCGACTATTGGCATTCACCCATCTACTGCTGAAGAGTTTGTGACTCTGCGGTAAAGCCGGGGAAGCAGCCAGGGGTTTAAACCCCTGGCTAATAGCTCAAGTCTGTTAAAACTGAGATCTTGCACCATTCTCAATTAGCCATACTGCCAACCACTAACAGTGATGTCAAAACCCTGCTGAC